>NZ_JAAGPQ010000094.1:0-30272 GCF_017104985.1 Paraburkholderia sp. Ac-20342
ACAACTTTCGACGACTGCGCATCCGCTTCGAACGCCTTGCGTTTATCCACGAAGCCTTCATGAAAATCGCCTGCTGCATCATCTGTTGGCGAAAACTGAAGAACTCATTTTGTTAACGCCTGTTAGAACGACGGCACCATCGAGCCCTTGAACTGCGTCTTGATGAACTGGCGCACGTCTTCCGACTGATATGCCGCGACCAGCTTCTTGACCCACGGCTGATCCTTGTCCTTAGCGCGCACCGCGATCAGGTTCGCGTAGGGGCTGTGGATGTCTTCGAGCGCGATCGCGTCTTTGGTCGGCTGAAGGCCGGCGGCCAGCGCGAAGTTCGTGTTGATGACGGCGGCGTCGACGTCCGCGAGCGAGCGCGGCAGTTGCGCGGCGTCGAGTTCGACGAACTTGATCTTCTTCGGATTGTCGACGACGTCGAGCGGCGTCGCGTTATTGCCGCCCGTGGCCGAGCCGTCCTTCAGCTTGATCAGGCCTTGCGATTGCAGCAGCAACAGCGCGCGGTTTTCGTTCGACGGATCGTTCGGCACCGCGATCTTCGCGCCCTGCGGCAGATCCTTCAGCGATTTGAGCTTCTTCGAATACGCGCCGAGCGGCGAGATATAGGTGAGACCCGCGCTGACGAGCTTGTAGCCACGCTGCTTGATTTGACTGTCGAGGTACGGCTGGTGCTGGAAGCTGTTGGCGTCGAGGTCGCCTGCGTCGAGCGCGGCGTTCGGCTGGATGTAGTCGTTGAATTCGATGACCTTCACGTTCAGGCCTTCCCGCTTCGCGACCTTGGTGACGACTTCCCAGACCTGCGCGTCCGGACCGCCGATCGTGCCGACCTTGATGACCTTGTCGTCGGCGTGGGCGCCGAGGCTGGTCAGGAATGCCGCGCCGGCGACGACCGCGGTGAGAGCTTTGAGGATGTTTCTGCGCTGCATGGGGTTCTCGCTGTTGCTGTTCGGTTCTCTGACCGGTGTCAGATCCGGATGAAAGACGGGCGATGCACCGGCCCTTGCGGGCGCGTCGCCGACGAAACCCGGAATGGTCTCATATGGCCGCGGGGTTGGGAAATACCCTGATCGCATATGGTTATGCGGCGGTGCGCCGGGCGGGTTGGCGGCGAGAGGCTGGCGTGCGTGAAATGCGCGTGGCGAGGCGGCGGGTAGCCGATAATTCAAGGCCGTGGCCGCGAATGTGCGCGCAGATGCGTACCGTCATCGTGACGAACTCGTTGCGCACATGCGCCAGCCCGACACGAGCGGCCCGACTCCATTGCTTGTTGCGAGAACCTCATGTACGTCATCAACCTGATCTACACCGCCCCGCTCGACCGTATCGACGACGCGCTCGACGCGCATCGCGCCTTCCTCGCCCGGCAGTTCGACGCGGGCATCTTCGTCGCGGCCGGGCCGAAGGTGCCGCGCGACGGCGGCATCATCCTCGCGGTGCGCATCGACCGGGACAGGCTGGAGCGGATTCTCGCGAGCGATCCGTTCGCCGAGCAGAAGCTCGCGCGCTACGAGGTGACGGATTTCAAGACGACGCGTCTCGCGCCGGGGATCAACTTCCCGGTACCGGACTGAGCGTTACGTGGAAGGGATTGTCGAGCGGGCACGTGGGGTGCATGAGAGCGCGCGAGGGTGCATGAAAAGCTCATGAAGGGCACATGAGCGCTGCACGAACGGTTCGCACAGGAAGCGGCGCCGCATCACGCGCGATGTCGCCGCCCACCCCGCCGCTGCCTCGACGTATGGCCTCAGTCGAGCAGCAGCTTGATGTCGTGCACCCACGGCGTCGCACCCTGACCGTCGCGCGCGAACAGACGCAGCTTGCCGTCCGTGTCGAACACGTAGCTCGCGGCCGTGTGGTCCATCGTGTAGCTGTCGGGCGTCTTGCCCGGCACCTTCGCGTAGTAGACGCGGAAGGCCTTCGCGACCTTGGCGAGTTGCTCCTCGCTGGCCGGACGCAGGCCGACGAAGCCCGGATCGAACGCCGACGTATATTGCGCGAGCAACTGCGGCGTATCGCGCTCGGGATCGACGGTGACGAACAGCACCTGCACGCGCTTCGCGTCTTCCGGACCGAGCTGCTGCAACGCCTGCGACAGTTCGGCCATCGTCGTCGGGCAGACGTCGGGGCAATGCGTGTAGCCGAAGAACAGCACCACGACCTTGCCCTTGTAGTCCGCGAGCGTGCGGATCTTGCCCGAGGTATCGGGCAACGAGAAATCGCTCGCGAATTGCGTGTTGCCGGTGATGTCGACATTCGAGAAGGCGGGCGGCTGCTTGCCGCAACCCGCCGCGAGCAGCATGCCGCCGAGCGCGCAGGCCATCGCAGCGGCGCGCGCGACGCGCGCAAAGCGGTTCTTGAACATGGTGTTACGCGCCGATCACGACGCGCGCATAGTGGTCGATCAGTAGCGCGGCGAACAGCAGCGACAGATAGACGATCGAGTAACGGAAGGTTCTGCGCGCGAGATCGTCCGAATACGCCCGGTAGATCTTCCACGCATAGGCGAGAAACACGGCGCCTAGCAGCACCGCCGACGCGAGATACACAACGCCGCTCATGCCGGAGATGAACGGCATGAGCGTGACCGCGAACAGGATCACCGTGTAAAGCAGGATATGCAAGCGCGTGTACTGTTCGCCGTGCGTGTTCGGCAGCATCGGCAGGCCAGCGTTTTCGTAGTCCTTGCGGCGGTAGAGCGCGAGCGCCCAGAAATGCGGCGGCGTCCACACGAAGATGATCAGCACGAGAATCCACGCGTCGCCGGGCACGTGGCCCGTGACTGCGGCCCAGCCGAGCGCCGGCGGCATCGCGCCCGAGGCGCCGCCGATCACGATGTTCTGCGGCGTGGCCGGCTTCAGCAACAGCGTATAGATGACCGCATAGCCGACGAAGGTGGCGAGCGTCAGCCACATGGTCAGCGGATTGGCGAACGTGTACAGCGTCCACATGCCGAGGCCGCCGAGCACGGCCGAGAACAGCAGGATCTGCGGAGTCGTGATTTCGCCGCGCGCGGACGGGCGCCACGAGGTGCGGCGCATCTTGGCGTCGATCTGCTGCTCGACGAGGCAGTTGATGGCGAACGCGGCGCCGGCCAGCAGCCAGATGCCGACGGTGCCGCCGATCAGCACGGTCCACGGGACCATGCCGGGCGTCGCCAGGAACATGCCGATGACGGCGCAGAACACGGCGAGTTGCGTGACGCGCGGCTTCGTCAGGGCGAGGTATTGGGAAACCCGGTTGCCGGGAGTCTGGGAGAGTGTTGTGCTGTCCATGTGGGTCACGCTGGCGCGGCATCGCGCGCTGGAAGCACGGCGCGGCCGGGACGGCTATAAGCGATCCGAAAGTTTAACATAACGAGCAGCAGCAGCAGGATCGCGGCGCCGCCATTATGGGCGACGGCAATCGGCAACGGCCACTGCAGCACGATGTTCGACAGCCCGGTGATGAACTGGATCAGCACGACGAGCAGCACGCCGTTCGCGGGCCGGCGCAGCGATTCGAAGCGGCGCATTTTCAGCGCGAACCACACGAGATAGGCGATCACGACGAACGCGAAGGTGCGGTGCGTCCAATGAATCGCGACGAGCGCGTCCTGCGTGATGACGTCGCCGTCGCCCGTCATGCCGAGCGCGCGCCACAGGTGGAAGCCGTGCGCGAAGTCCATCGGCGGAATCCATTGGCCGTTGCAGGTCGGGAAGTCGGTGCAGGCGAGCACCGCGTAATTCGTGCTGACCCAGCCGCCGAGCGCGATCTGCAGCACCAGCAGCGCGAGACCGGCCAGCGCCGCCGCGCGCCAGCGCGCGGTCTCGGGCTCATCGGCCGGCAGCGGCGTGAGCCGCGCGGCCAGCCAGCCGAGCGTGCCGAGCAGCGCAAGGCCGAGCAGCAGATGCGTCGTCACGATGACCGGTTGCAGCTTCAGCGTCACGGTCCATGCGCCGAACGCGCCCTGCACGAGAATCAGCAGCAGCAGCGAGGTCGGCCACCACGGCGACACGTGCAGCGGCCGGCGCTTGATGCGCGCGGTCCACGCGATGACCGTCTGCGCGATGATCAGCACGCCGATTGCCATCGCGAAATAGCGGTGGATCATTTCGATCCACGCCTTCGTCATGCTGACGGGCCCGGTCGGCATCGCCCGATAGGCGGCGGAAATCGCCGCGTGCGCGATGAACGGCGACGACGTGCCGTAGCAGCCGGGCCAGTCCGGGCAGCCGAGGCCCGAATCGGTGAGGCGCGTGAAGCCGCCGAACATCACCAGATCGAGCGTGAGGAAGGTGGTGAGCCAGACCAGCTTGCGGAATTTGTTGTCGTCGGCCTTGGCCCACACGTAGGACAGCGGCAACAACGCAATACACAGGCCGATCAGAGCCAGTTGCAATACGAACATCTTTTTTACCCTGGTTGCGGCATCAGCCGATGCTCGACCATTTGAGCAGTTTGGTCACGTCACCCTTGATCTTGCTCGGGTTCGCGTCTTTCGGGAAACGCATCATCAGATTGCCGTTCGGATCGACCATGAAGATGTGGTCGGTCACTTGCGTGCCGGTGTCGACGGGCAGCCATGCGGCCACCTGCGCCGGATCGGCGATCAGCATGCTGGTGTCGGGGTAGGCCGTTTGTATCACGTCGGCGACCTTGCCTGCATCGGTGCGCAGCCACACTTCCACGACGCGCTCGCGTTCCGGGCCCTGCGCTGCGCGGATTTGCCGCATGAAGTAGAGCTTCGTGACGCACGCCTTGTCGCACGCGCTGCCGTCGACCGAGATCATCAGCCAGCGGCCGCGCAGCGATTCGAGCTTGAGCGGCTTGCCGTCCTCGCCCGTGACCACGAGCGAGCCGGGGATCGGCCGCTGCGGCTCGATCAGCGTGCCGTAGCTCGTGCTGCCGCCGGTCGGCTTGACCACGTAGTACATGAAATACGACACGGCGATCGGCGCCGCGCCGATGATTACCAGCAGCAGCAGAATCCAGCGGCCGCGCCGCCACGAGCCCGGACCGTTCGGTTGACCGGGGATCGCTTTCGCGGCAGCGGGATGGCCGCCGCGCGGCGAACGGGGGGTTTGAGTCGACACTGCAGGACCTCTTCTGTTTCAATGATTTCGCAGTTTGCCCGGGCTGGTCATCGCGGAGTTGTCCGGCACCGGCGGCCGTCCCGGCCGGGCGGGGACGGTGCGCTTGCTCGGCGCTTGCCCCGCCTTTGCTTCACCTTTACTCCGCCTTTACCGCACGCGGGCTTCGCTCGCGCCCCGCTGCGGCCACGCGCCCCGCCACCTCGGACGCGCTTCTTTTCGCCCCGGCTACCCGAGCGCAGCGCGTACGCCACGCTACGTACCCGGCGCGTGCTCCTTTCGCGCCGCGCGACGCGCGGCGTACAAACCAAACCCGAGCGCCGCGACGGCCATGCCCCACCACTGGAACATGTAGCCGTAGTTGCGCTCGACGCCGGTGGTCGGCGCGGGCCAGTCGCGCACCAGCTTGTCGCCATCGTCGCTCGTTTGCTGGATCACGAACGATTGCAGCGGCAGCCCGGTTTCCGCAGCATACGCGGCGACCTCGAGATTCTGCCGGATCAGTTGATGCGCGGCCGAACCGCCCTGCCCCAACTCGAACGCGCGCGACGCATCGGCCCGCGCGATCCCTTCGATCTGGACCTCGCCTTGCAGCGTCGCGTACGGCGCGATGGTCTCGCGATTGCTCATGTTGCGCGGCAGCCAGCCGCGATTGACCAGCACGTAGCCGCCGTCGTCCAGTTTAAAAGGCATAACGACATAGAAGCCCGGCTGATCGTTATACGGACGATTATCGAGGTACACGACCTTGTCCGCGACGAAACTGCCACGCGCCTTCACGCGATGAAATTCGATGTCCTTCAGCGCGAGCGGCGCGGCGCTCACCGGCAATGCAGGTGCGTTTTCGAATTGCGTGATGCGCGCCTCGAGCGCTTCCTTCTGATGCGCGCGGTCGCGTTGCCAGAAGCCGAGCCGCACCGTCACGACGACGACCAGCAGGATCAGCAGCGCGGGAATCAGGCGAAACTTCATTGCATGCGCTCCGGCGATGTGTCGCGAGTCACCGGCAAGCCCCGGCGAATGCCCGCATGCGGTGCGATAATGTCTGTCTTGCCACTGCGCTTTCCCGTTTCAGTTGGTTCCATGCACATTATCGTTCCCATCGCCTTTGCTCTGATCATCGCCAGCATGGTGTCGGCGCTGTATTTCATGATGCACGACAAAGGCAAGACCAAGCGGATGGTCTGGTCGCTCGCCACGCGAGTAGGCCTGTCGATTTCGCTGTTCCTGTTCATCCTGTTCGCGCACTGGATGGGCTGGATCCAGTCGACCGGTATTCCGTACGGGCGCTGAGCCTCGCCGGCCCAAACCGGCGTAGTGTGAACCGCTCATACGCCAGCGCCTGATCTGCCGGGGCTGCTTCGCGCAAGCGGGTTCGCCGATCCTACGCATCGACTCCGGGCCTTGAACCCGGCGCTTCAGGTTTCGGACCGCTCTGGTCACCGCTCAGGCCACGAACGTCAGCGATACATTTTCCGCACCGCCAAACAAAACGCCGCCCTGACAGGTCGAGGGCGGCGCTGCACAGATCCTTGCCTACTGCTCGTGCGCGCCGCCCGATGGACGTTGCGCCAACGGCCCGCGCACATCCGGCCAAGCGGTATGCGCGAGCCCGACTGCGTTACAGCCAGTACACGACGACGTACAGACCGAGCCACACGACGTCGACGAAGTGCCAATACCAGGCCGCGCCTTCGAACGCAAAGTGATGTTCGGGCGTGAAGTGGCCGCGAATCAGACGCACCAGCACCACCGCGAGCATCGTGCCGCCGAGGAACACGTGGAAACCGTGGAAGCCCGTCAGCAGGAAGAACGTCGAACCGTAGATGCCCGAGGCGAGCGTCAGATTCAGTTCGTTGTACGCGTGGAAATATTCGAAGCCCTGCAGGAACAGGAAGCACACGCCAAACACGAGCGTCGCGGCCAGCCAGGCGATCGCCTTCTTGCGATGGTTGTCGCGCAGCGCATGGTGCGAAACCGTCAGCGTCGCTCCCGAGGACAGCAGCAGTGCCGTGTTGATGGTCGGCACCGGCCACGGCTGCATCGACTTGTAGGTCGACACCAGGTTCGCGGGACCGTTGTTCGGCCACACCGCCGAGAAATCCGGCCAGATCAGCTTGAAGTCGAGGCTGCCCAACTGATGCAGCGCGATTTCACGCGCATAGAAGAGCGCGCCGAAGAAAGCGCCGAAGAACATCACTTCGGAGAAGATGAACCAGCTCATGCTCCAGCGGTACGAGCGGTCGACGTTCTTGCCGTACATGCCGCCTTCCGATTCGGCGATCGCGTCGCCGAACCAGTGCCACAGCGTAAAGAGCAGCCACAGCAAACCGACGAGCACGCCGAGCGGCGCCCACGTGTGTTCGTTGATCCAGGCCGCAAGCGATCCGAGCATGACCAGCAATCCGGCAGCGGCGCTGATCGGATGCCGCGACGGATGCGGTACGAAATAGTACGGGCTCTCGTTTTGACCGCTCATTCTTGATTCTCCACTTCAGTCCAGTTGTTCCGGAATCTCCGGCTGTATCTTCGGCGGCGCGTCGATACCGCACCGCTTCTCTCTAATTCGTGGGCTTCGCTGCCGTTGCCCTACCCGACGACCGCATGCACGACGAGAATCAGCACACCGATCAAAATCGCCGCGCCGATCAACGCCGCCACGATCACATGCAGCGGATTGAGTTGCGTGGCATCCGCTTCCAGATCGCGGCGCCTGCGCACGCCGAAAAACGACCAGAACACAGCGCGCATCGACTGACCGAAACTGCTCTTGCGCGGGCTGCCGCCGTTATCGCTCATCTCACCTCGTCCTTCATCTGCGGCTTGCGCCGTCGCACCCGCATCAGACCGGCTTCGCGGAAGCAGTCTGCGCTTCCGCCTTCGGCGCCGCGTCGTCCGTGCTCGCCGCCGCCGGCGTGTTCAATTCGAAGAACGTGTACGACAGCGTGATCGTTTTCACATCCTTCGGCAACTTCGGATCGACCACGAACACCACCGGCATCCGCTTGCTCTCGCTTGCGTTCAACGTCTGCTGCGTGAAGCAGAAACACTCGATCTTCCTGAAGTACTCGGTCGCCTGCTTCGGCGCGTAGCTCGGAATGGCTTGCGCGTGAATCGTGCGCGCCTGTTCGTTGCTCACGTCGTACATCACCGTCGTCACTTCGCCCGGATGCACGTCGAGGCTGCGCTGCTCCGGCCTGAAACCGAGCGGACCGCGCGCGTTCGCATCGAATTCGATCGAAATCGTGCGGCTCATGTCGACCTGCGTATTCTTCGCCTCGCGCACCGAAACATCGCGCTGCACGAGGTTGTTGATGCCGGTCACCTGGCAGATCGCGCGATACATCGGCACCAGCGCGAAACCGAAACCGAACATCATCACGGCGACGACGAACAGCTTGACCAGCATCAAACGGTTGAAAGAGCGGTCGGCCGGAGCCGGCGTTTGCGTCGACATTCGAATCCTCAACAAACCTGCAAGCAGACTTCAACGGCCGCGGCCGTCAGCCTGCGCCCACCCAAACCGTCAGCTAAACCAGCACTGCTTGACGATGACGCTCACGAAAAACAGCGCCGCGACCGCGAACATCACCAACCCTATCCGCCTGTTGCCCGCGCGAATCTGCTCCGGCGTACGTCTTCCCTCTGGATTGCGCGTCATGCTCGATTGTCTGAATACGGTTCGTCACTGACGAGGCCGCCCACATGGCGGCCTCACGAAGCGCCGGGTTCCAGAGCGGCATGCCGCGCCGCCGAAATCCGGCACTTCCGAAGAGGCTTACTCGACGGTCGGCGGATGCTCGAACGTATGGAACGGTGCCGGGCTCGGCACGGTCCACTCGAGACCCGTTGCGCCGTCCCACGGCTTGTCGCCCGCTTCCACGTGCTCGCCACCGCCACGGTAAGCCGGCAGCGCCACCGCGAACAGGAAGTACACCTGCGAGAGACCGAAGCCGAACGCGCCGATCGAGATGACCTGGTTCCAGTCGGTGAACTGCGCCGGGTAGTCGGCATAACGACGCGGCATGCCCGCGAGACCGACGAAGTGCATCGGCAGGAACGCGAGGTTGAAGAAGAACATCGACGCCCAGAAGTGGATCTTGCCGCGCGTTTCGTTGTACATCCAGCCGGTCCACTTCGGCGACCAGTAGTACCACCCCGAGAACAGCGCGAATAGCGACCCCGCCACCAGCACGTAATGGAAGTGCGCGACCACGAAATAAGTACCGTGATACTGGATGTCGAGCGGTGCCATCGCGAGCATCAGACCCGACAGGCCGCCGAACGTGAACACGATCAGGAAGCCCACCGCGAACAGCATCGGCGTTTCGAAGGAGAGCGAACCGCGCCACATCGTCGCGACCCAGTTGAACACCTTCACGCCGGTCGGCACCGCGATCAGCATCGTCGCGTACATGAAGAACAGCTGGCCCGTGACCGGCATGCCGGTCACGAACATGTGGTGTGCCCAGACCATGAACGACAGGATCGCGATCGACGCCGTTGCGTACACCATCGAGCTATAGCCGAACAGCGGCTTGCGCGAGAACGCCGGGATCACCTGCGAGACGATCCCGAACGCCGGCAAGATCATGATGTACACCTCGGGGTGCCCGAAGAACCAGAAGATGTGCTGGTACATGACCGGGTCGCCGCCGCCCGCCGCGTTGAAGAACGACGTGCCGAAGTGGCGGTCGAACAGCACCATCGTGATCGCGCCTGCCAGAACCGGCATCACGGCGATCAGCAGGTACGCGGTGATGAGCCAGGTCCACACGAACATCGGCATCTTCATCAGCGTCAAGCCGGGTGCGCGCATGTTCAGGATCGTCACGACGATGTTGATACCGCCCATGATCGACGACGCACCCATCAGGTGGATCGCGAAAATCGCGAAGTCCATGCCCGGGCCCATCTGCGTCGAAAGCGGTGCGTAGAGCGTCCAGCCCGCGGCGGTCGCGCCGCCCGGCGCGAAGAACGAGCCGACCAGCAGCACGGCCGCGACCGGCAGCAGCCAGAAGCTGAAGTTGTTCATGCGCGCGAAGGCCATGTCCGACGCGCCGATCTGCAGCGGCACCATCCAGTTCGCGAAGCCGACGAAGGCCGGCATGATCGCGCCGAACACCATGATCAGTCCGTGCATGGTGGTCAACTGGTTGAAGAACTCGGGACGCATGATCTGCAGACCCGGCTCGAACAGCTCGGCACGGATCATCAGCGCCATCACGCCCCCGGACAGGAACATGGTGAACGAGAAGATCAGGTACAGCGTACCGATGTCCTTGTGGTTGGTGGCGAACAGCCAGCGGCGCCAGCCGTGCGGCGTTTCGTGGGCATGGTCGCCGTGCACGTGCTCGTGGCCCGCGACTACATCGTGTCCGATGCTAGACATGACAATCTCCTAAAGCGAATTCTGCGGTGCTGACCATGAACACGTCAGGCTGCCGGGCTGATCTGAACGCGCCGGGCTTCCTTCGCGTCGGTGCCGCCGGTGATCGTTTCCGGCTTCTTCAAAATAATATGGTCTTCGGCAATGCCGGCTGCTTTCAGTGCGTCGCGCACGGCTTGCGCACGATCCTTCGCGAGCCTCGCGTTCAGATCGGCCGAACCGGTGGCGTCGGTAAAGCCCGACAGCGTGAATTTCGCATCCGGATGCGCCTTCGCGTAGGCCGCGGCCGCCTCGACCGCCGCTTTCGCGTCGGCCGGCAGCGTGCTCTTGCCGGTCTCGAAGTAGACGTTCGCCGGCAGCGTGGCCGCCGCGCTATCCGTGGCGGCCGCTGCGTCGTTGCCCGAGGCAGCCGGCGCGGACGCCGCTTCCGCACCCGAGGCACCCGCGTCGGCCAGATGGTTGCCGCCTTCCGGCAGCTTGCCGTTGCGCGCGTCGGCCACCTGCTTCGGCTGGAGAATGTCGCCCGTGTGGTTGCCCCACGAGTTGCGTTCGTAGGTGATGACCGAGGCGATTTCGACGTCGTTCAGCGTCGGCGCCCACGAAGGCATGGCGTTCTTGCCCTTGAGCACGAGGCTCACGTGATCGGCGATCGGGCCGTTGGCGATCTTGCTGCCGTCGAGCGCCGGGAATACGCCCGCGCCCTTGCCGGTCGGCTGGTGGCAGACCGCGCAGTTCGCCGCGTAGACCTTGCCGCCGCGCTCCATCAGCTCGGCCATCGTGTAGGTCCTGTTCGGATCGTCCTGGCCAGCGGCCATTTTCTTCTGCTGCACCTCGACCCACTTCGCGTAGTCGTCGGCCGACAGCACCTCGACGACGACCGGCATGAACGCGTGTTCCTTGCCGCACAGCTCGGTACAGAAGCCGCGGAACGTGCCGGTGCGGTTAGCCTTGAACCACGTGTCGCGCACGAAGCCCGGGATCGCGTCCTGCTTCACACCGAAGGCCGGCACGTACCAGGAGTGGACCACGTCGTTCGCGGTGGTGATGATGCGGATTTTCTTGTCGACGGGCACCACGAGCGGGTTATCGACTTCCTGCAGATAGAGCGTGGAGATCGGCTCGCGGCCCTCGGTCTCGGCGCGCGGCGTGGCGAGCGTGGACAGGAAGCTGATGCCCTCGCCCGGGCCCTTCACGTAGTCGTAGCCCCACTTCCACTGGTAGCCGGTGACCTTGATCGTGAGGTCGGCGTTCGAGGTGTCCTTCATCGCGACGACGGCCTTGGTGGCGGGCAGCGCCATCAGCACGACGATGACGAACGGCACGATCGTCCAGATGATTTCGACGGTGGTGCTTTCGTGGAAATGGGATGCCTTGTGGCCTTTCGATTTGCGGTGGGCAAAGATCGAATAGAACATCACCCCGAACACGCCGACGAAAATCACCGTGCAAAGCGCCAGCATGAACATGTGCAGGCTGAACAGCTCCTCGGCGATTCTCGTTGCAGGCGGCTGGAGATTGATCGCGTTGACGGCTGGGCCGCCAGGAGCATCGCCCACTGCCAGGGCGGCACCGGCGAAAAGCAGTCCGCTCGTCGCCAGCACGCTCGTGAGCGCTCGCTTGATTGTTTTCATAGCTTCCTTACCCAAATTTTCCATTCAAACCCATCGACCCCGCTGGCAGCGTGTCTCGCGCGAGCCCCCTTGAACGCCGCGTGTCCGGCACTACCTAACAGCGTGCCAGCCACATCCGCAGCTCGCCTGCGAACTGCGCGCGCCGATTCTGCGCGAGATGTTGCCCGATCATGATCGTCTGCCCGCGCGAGACCAGCTTGATCTGGTCGCGCGGCGTTGCACCCGGCTCGATCCGCACCCAGCGCGGATTGAATTCGAACTGCGTAATCTGCTCGGCGCTGACCTGCTCGATCACGAGCCGGCCAGGAAACAACCGGATGCGCTCGTAATCGACAGCATGACGCGCATATATTGCAAACGCGATACCTACCGCCAGCAACTCGATTCCGGTGAACGGCAGCACCAGCCAGGCGCCGACCAGAACCAGCATGAAAGCAATTGCCAGCGAGAACAACGCAAGCGACACGTACAGGCAGACAAACTGCCGCGGCGAGATCGAACAGTTGCGCTTCATGGTCCAGTCCTTGAGGACGGGCTCCGAATCCGCCAGCAGATGATCTGATGCACCCATCGCTGCCTCCTGCGAATCGCTGCTTCCGGTCCGCCTTCTTCTACTTCCTCTACTGCCCGGATGCTTCCCGCGGCCGCCGCTTTTGCCGTGCACGCCGTGCATCTTCGCGACGACTTTCGCCACCGCTTGCGACCGCTCCAACCCCTACCGCGTCACTTCATGCTGCCGTCTTGCGCCCTCGGCTTACCGCCGCGGAGGTGGGAACTCCGGGCGACAAACTGACGCATTATAGGCGCGATCCATGGCATCCACAAGCAAGCCCCGATTGCCCCGCAAGCCAGGCGCGACAAGCCTTAGCGCCATTTTGCCCAGCCTTTTGCGGCTCTTTCGAAAGGCAAATCTCAGGCATAACAGATGTCCTCTTTACCGCGTCGGCAACCCCTCTGCAAATGGGCCAAAGCACCGGTCGACAACCGCCGCGCAACGTGCTAACGACAGGCCGGCAAGCGGCCTGTGCTCCACCGGCAAGTACAGGCAAGACGCCGGCAAGACACAGGTAAAACACAGGCAAAACGCCGCCAACGCGCCGGCCATCCGCTAACGGCGCTTGCCCGAACCGCGTCCGATGTCCTCGATGCGCACGATGCCATGGCCCTCGGTCGTGGTGCGCGGCACCGCTTTCCATGCATGCCCGTAGATCACCTCGAAGGTCAGCGCGATCGTGCCGTCGGCGCGCCGGCGCGCTTCGAGCGCCGCGAGGAGAGCCTTGTGCAGCCTGCGCGCGACGGCACCCGGCAGCGTCTCGCGCTCGAACGGATATGCGCCCCAGCGGCGCACGTCCGCGAGCAGCGACTCGGGCGACTTGTAGGTGATCGTGAGCGTTTCCTGGTCCATTACCGGAATCTCGAAGCCGGCTTCGACGAGCATGTCGCCGAGATCGTGCATGTCGACGAAGTCGATCACATGCTTGCGCGACGCGACGCCGTGCGCGGCCTCGATCTCGGCGTAGGCGCCGCGCAACTCCTTGAGCGTGTCGGGGCCGAGCGTGCTGAACATCAGCAGGCCGTTCACCTTGAGCACGCGCTGCCATTCGGGAAACACGAGATCGGGCCGCGAATGCCAGTGCAGCGCGAGATTGGACCAGATGAATTCGAATGCGCCAGCCGCGAACGGCAGCGCAGAGAAGTCGGCCTGCGCGAAGCGCGGACCGCGCGCGCCGAGCGCCTTGCCGAGCGAGGCCGGCAGGAAGCGCCGCCAGCTCGTGTCGCCGGCATCGTGACGCAGCGCGCGCCTGAGCATGCCGTGCGACAGATCGGAGCCGAACACCGGCGCCTCGGGAAAGCGCTCGCGCAAGGCGGGGATGTCTTCGCCCGCGCCGCAGCCCGCATCGAGCACGCTCGCCGGCGCCACCTTGATGTAATCGAGACGCTCGTTCATACGTTGCGCGATCTCGCGCGGCAGGAAGGCCACCTCGTCGAAGGTTGCGGCGCGGCGGTCGAAAATACGCCTGAGGCGCCGGGAATCATAGGCCGGACGGCCAGATTGAGCGGATGTTGGGGACATGAGTGTCGTGCTGGCGTAGAGCTCGAAGTATACTCGTTCGTTTCCCGGCATTCAGCTTGAAAGGCTTTCGCAGCCGCCCATTCGTGCAATTCCAGTCATTTTCTTCGTCCTGTCGCAATCACCTCGCGCGTCTTTCGAAAGGCGCGCATTCGGCATGGCCGCGCGCGTTGCACGCGCTCTTGCCGAACCTTTGCGCGTTATGCGGCAATTTGTCGCATAAGACGTTGTGCGAGGGTTGCGACGCCGCCTACTGGAACGAAAGCCGCCTGCGCTGCACGGTCTGCGCGGTGCCGCTGCCGGCCACGCGCTGGGCCGCTCGCGCGCAGTATCGCTGCGCTGCTTGCGTGGCCGCGCCGCCGCCTTTCGACGCGAGCTTCGCGCTCGCCGACTATCGCGCGCCGCTCGACACGCTCGCGGTTGGCCTCAAGTTCCGCGCGCGTCTGATGCTTGCACGCGAGTTCGCGCGACGCCTCGCACGGCTCGCGCAAGATGCCTCGGCGCATGCCGCCGGCCATCCCGATGTGATCGCGCCCGTGCCGCTGGCCGGCCGCCGTCTCGCGAAACGCGGCTACAACCAGGCGTGGCAGATCGCCAGGCCGCTCGCCCGCGCGCTCGGCGTGCGCAGCGACGCCACCTTGCTGCAACGAACGCTCGACACCGCCCCGCAGTCGCGGCTCGATCTCGAGGCGCGCCGGCAAAACGTCAGCCACGCGTTTCGTGTCGCGCATGCGGTGCGCGGCCTGCATGTCGGCATCGTCGACGATGTGATGACGAGCGGCGCCACGCTCGAAGCGCTCGCGCATACGCTGAAGGCCGCGGGCGCACGGCGGGTCACGAACTTCGTCGCGCTACGCACCCCCAAAAACTAGTCTCCACGTGGTCCTGTCATGTTCAACGTCGTTCTCGTAGAACCCGAAATTCCGCCGAACACCGGCAATGTGATCCGCCTGTGCGCGAACACCGGTGCGCGGCTGCATCTGATCGAGCCGCTCGGCTTTCCGCTCGACGACGCGAAAATGCGTCGCGCCGGCCTCGACTATCACGAGTACGCGCAAATGCATGTGCATGCCGATTGGGACGCGTTCATCGCAAAAGAAACGCCGGACCTCGCGCGCATGTTCGCGTTCACGACGCGCGGCTCGGGCCGCTTTCACGACCATGCGTTCCGTCCCGGCGACTGGTTCGTGTTCGGCGCGGAAACGCGTGGCCTGCCCGATGCGCTGCTCGAACGCTTTCCGAACGAGCAGCGCGTGCGTCTGCCGATGCGCCCCGGCAACCGCAGCCTGAATCTGTCGAACACGGTTGCGGTCGTCGTGTTCGAAGCGTGGCGTCAGGCCGGCTTCGAAGGCGGCGCCTGACGGCGCGCGAGTTCGGCCGCGTAGCGCGCGAACATGGCGTCGTCGAAACAGGCGAACACCACTTCGCCGATGCGCGGCGTGCGCGGCAACATGGCAAGCACGGTCGCGATGGCGATGCGCACAGCCTCGTCGGCGGGAAAGCGATAGATGCCGCAACTGATCGCCGGAAACGCGATGCTCGCGCAATGCGCATCGCGCGCGACTTCGAGCGAGCGCTGATAGCACGAGGCGAGCAGATCGGCTTCGCCATGCGCGCCGCCGCGCCATACCGGACCGACCGCGTGAATCACGTGCTTCGCGGGCAGGTGGTAGCCCGCGGTGAGTTTCGCGTCGCCGGTCGCGCAACCGCCGAGCGTTTCGCACTCGCGCAGCAGGTCCCTGCCGGCCGCGCGATGAATCGCGCCATCCACGCCACCGCCGCCGAGCAGCGACGTATTCGCCGCGTTGACGATTGCATCGACCGCGAGCGTCGTGATGTCGACCACGCGCGCTTCGAGCGAGCAATTTCCGTGACTGAGATTGAAGGTGGGCATGGGAACCTCGCTGATCCGGGCCTTCTTATAACAAGGTGGACAGCGAGGCGGGGCCGCCGTTCAACGGCGATTCGCGAGGCGATTCACGAAGCGGCTCGCGCCAAACGGCCGGCCAATGGGCGGTGGGAGACGGCAAATATGGCGAATACAGCGGACACGGCCGACGCAGCCGACAACCAGGCCGACGGAACCGGCCTGGCTTATCCCGCCTCGCTCATTCGGCCTTCGAATCGCGCCGCAGCAGCGCGCTGACCGCATCGCGCGGTGCCACGCCGTCGAACAGCACCGCGCAAACCGCCTGCGTGATCGGCATCTCGATCGCATGAGCGCGCGCGATCGCGAGCACGGCCTGCGCGCAACGCACGCCCTCGGCCACGTGACCAAGGCCGCCGAGGATGTCGTCGAGCGTACGGCCCGCGGCGAGTTGCATGCCGACCGTGCGGTTACGCGACAGATCGCCGGTGGCGGTCAGAATCAGATCGCCGAGGCCCGTCAAGCCGGTGAACGTTTCCGCGCGTCCGCCAAGCGTCACGCCGAGACGCGACATTTCGGCGAGCCCGCGCGTAATCAGCGCGGCGCGTGCATTGAGACCGAGGCCGAGGCCATCGGCGATACCGGTGGCGATCGCCAGCACGTTTTTCACCGCGCCGCCCACTTCCACGCCGACGACGTCGTCGCCGGTATAGATGCGCATCGCGCCGTGATGGAACGCCGCGACCGTCCGTTCGCGGCACGCCGCCGACGCGCTCGCGACAGTCAGCGCGACCGGCAGGCCCTGGCCGACTTCGCGCGCGAAGCTCGGCCCCGACAACACGCCGTTGCCGGCATGATCCGGCAGCTCGGCCGCGACCACCTGATGCGGCATCAACTGCGAATCGGCTTCGAAACCCTTGCACAGCCACAGGACATGCGCCGGCACCTTGCCCGCATTGCGCATCGCCTGGAAGAGACCGCGCAGGCCGGCGACCGGCGTCGCGACGACGCACAGCGCGTCTTCGGCGAGCGCATGATCGAGCGCCGCACCGAAGTCCGCTTCATAGCGAAGCGCCGGCGGCAAGGCAACGCCCGCCAGATAGCGGGCGTTTTCGTGCGCAGCGGAAAGCTCGGCAACGAGCGCGGCCTCGCGCGCCCATAGCACCGTGTCGTGCCTTAAGGCGAGATGGCCGGCGAGGGCGGTACCCCATGCGCCGGCGCCGAGAACGGCAACTTTCATAGCCGGCACTGCGTGCGGCGCCTTAATGCGTGACGCCGTTTTGCGCCGCGCCGTCCTGCTGAGCCGCGCTCATCTGCGCGAGACGCTGCTCGTACAGCGCCTGGAAGTTGATCTCGGCGAGGTGGATCGGCGGGAAGCCGGCACGCGTGATCGCGTCGGCGATGTTCGAGCGCAGGTACGGGAACAGGATGGTCGGGCAAGCGATGCCGACGAGCGGATCGATCTGCTCGGCAGGAATGTTGCGAATGTCAAAAATTCCGGCCTGCTTCGCTTCGATCAGGAACGCGACCTTGTCCGCGACCTTGGCCGTGACCGTGCCCGTCACGAGGATTTCGAACACGGATTCGGCGAGGCGCTCGGCCTTCACGTCGACTTCGACTTCGACCGACGGCATTTCCTGCTCGAGGAAGATCGCCGGCGAATTCGGCTGCTCGAGCGACATGTCCTTCAGGTAGATGCGCTGGATGTTGAAGAACGGCTGGTTATTCTCGTCGGACATGATTGAGTGATTCCCTGATAGGTATGCATGGCGGCGGCCCATGCTGACATAGGTCGCCAGATTGTTGCGACGGATCGCGCGCCCCGGCGGAGCGCGCATGCGCCGGCTTGTCGAGTCGTCCGCCCGCTCGCGCGACGCGAAAGCCCGCGAACTCAGGCAGCTTCGAGCAGCGGCATCAGACCGCCCGCGCGATCGAGCGCGGAAAGATCATCATAGCCGCCGACATGCGTCTCGCCGATGAACACCTGCGGCACCGTGCGACGACCGGTGCGGGTCATCATCTCATCACGACGGGCCGGGTCCTTGTCGATCAGTACTTTCTCGACGTGCTCGACGCCGCGCGACTTTAAAAGACGTTCGGCCATCTGGCAATACGGGCACACCTGGGTGCTGTACATGATCACTTTGTTCACTTGACTGCTCCTTGTTTCACAACCGGCATGCCGGCTTTCTGCCAGGCGTCGACACCGCCTTCGAGAACATGGACTTCGGCGTATCCCGCTTCCTGTACGAGACGCGCGGCCTTGTTCGACTGCTGGCCGGTCTGGCACACCAGCAGCACCGGGTTGTTCTTGTTCTTCGCGAGTTGCGCGACCTTCGCCGGCAGCTCCGCGAGTTCGAAATGCCGGGCCGAGGGCAGATGGCCGCGGGCGTAATCGGCGGACGGCCGCAGGTCGATGACCGCCGCGTTGCGCCGGTTGATCAGCTGGGTGGCTTCGGCAGCCGACAGGCCGCCGCGGCCGCGCCGACTGATGGTCGGCCACAGCAGCAACCCACCGGAAATGAGGACGATCGCGATCAGTACAAGGTTTGTGTAATCAGTGAAGAACTTCACGGAAAATCCGCCGGAAAGAGAGAAATCGGAAAGGGCAATCCAGCCATTATAAAATAACCGTCTGACGCGATGGCGGCACACCTCTGGACGAGCCGCCCGACGCTTTACCGCTTCCTTACTACCGACCGGCAATTCTCATGTACAAACTCGTTCTCATCCGCCACGGCGAATCGACGTGGAACAAGGAAAACCGCTTCACCGGCTGGGTCGACGTCGACCTCACCGAGCAGGGCACCCGGGAAGCGCAGCAGGCTGGCGTGCTGCTCAAGGAGTCGGGCTATACGTTCGACATCGCGTACACCTCGGTGCTGAAGCGCGCGATCCGCACGCTGTGGCACGTGCAGGACCAGATGGACCTGATGTACCTGCCGGTCGTGCATTCGTGGCGTCTGAACGAGCGCCACTACGGCGCGCTGTCGGGTCTGAACAAGGCCGAAACCGCCGCGAAGTTCGGCGACGAGCAGGTGCTGGTGTGGCGCCGCAGCTACGACACGCCGCCGCCCGCGCTCGAACCGACCGACGAGCGCGCGCCGTACGCCGATCCGCGTTACGCCAAGGTGCCGCGCGAACAGTTGCCGCTCACCGAGTGCCTGAAGGACACGGTCGCGCGCGTGCTGCCGCTGTGGAACGAGTCGATCGCGCCGGCCGTCAAGTCGGGCCGCAAGATCCTGATCGCCGCACACGGCAATTCGATCCGCGCGCTCGTCAAATATCTCGACAACATCTCGGACGGCGACATCGTCGGCCTGAACATTCCGAACGGCGTGCCGCTCGTCTATGAGCTCGACGAAAACCTGAAGCCGATCAAGCACTACTATCTCGGCGACCAGGACGCGATCGCGAAGGCGCAAGCCGCGGTCGCGAGCCAGGGCAAGGCGGGCTGATTGCGCGAACCGCATGCGGCCCCGCGCGGCGGACCATGCGCGGGGCCGCACAGCGCAATCCCGGACGACCGGGAAATACTGTTTTGTGAGTAGTAGCCGGAGTCGCCGGCCGTGCGGGGCGGCTTCGCCAGGCGGTTTCCTTTATCCACCCGGTTGAGCGGCTTCCTGGGCGGACGCGCCGGTGGTCTTTGAGGGTGGCTTGCGGCAGTATGGGCAGCCGGCCGTCGAATGCACCGGCGAAGCATTCACCCTGCGCGCTCCGGATCTCACGAACCCGGGCCGTCCTGTACTGTCGAAGCACGATTATCTGCGCCACGCCCTGAGCAGGCGGGTGTGCAGTTATACTTGTCCGTCCAATCTTTATCGACGCTGCCACGCGCTTCCGACCCGCAACAGACTCTATGCGAAAGAACCTGAAAAATATCGGCCTGATTGC
This sequence comes from Paraburkholderia sp. Ac-20342, assembly GCF_017104985.1. Taxonomy (NCBI): domain Bacteria; kingdom Pseudomonadati; phylum Pseudomonadota; class Betaproteobacteria; order Burkholderiales; family Burkholderiaceae; genus Paraburkholderia; species Paraburkholderia sp. Ac-20342. The sequence goes on from NZ_JAAGPQ010000094.1 coordinate 19,931, forward strand.
CGCGGGCCTTGCTACCGGTGTCTTTGCCACCCTGCAGTTCTCCGCCTCGGCCGAGCAACCCGCCAGCGCCGTGGTTGCCCCGCTGCCGTTAGACCAGCTCAGGCTCTTCGCTGAAGTGTTCGGGCAGATCAAGCACGAATACGTCGAACCGGTCGACGACAAGAAGCTCCTCACCGCCGCGATCAAGGGCATGGTGTCGAGCCTCGACCCGCACTCGTCGTACCTCGACAAGACCGATTACGAAGAGCTGCAGGAACAGACCAAGGGCCGCTTCGCGGGCCTCGGCATCGAAATTTCGTCGGAAGACGGCCTGATCAAGGTGATTTCGCCCATCGAAGACACGCCCGCGTTCCGCGCCGGCATCCGTCCGGGCGACCTGATCACGCGCATCAACGACAAGCCCGTGCGCGGCATGACGCTCGATCAGGCGGTCAAGCAGATGCGCGGCGATCCGGGCACCAAGGTCACGCTCACGATCTTCCGCAAGACCGACGACCGCACGTTCCCGCTCACGGTCACGCGCGCGATCATCAAGGTGCAGTCGGTGAAGGGCAAGATCGTTGCGCCGGGCTTCGCCTACGTGCGCATCACGAGCTTCCAGGAACGCACCACGCCCGACCTCGCCGCCAAGCTGCAGGACCTCGCGCGCCAGGAGCCGAACCTGAAGGGCCTCGTTCTCGATCTGCGCAATAACGGCGGCGGTCTGCTGCAAAGCGCGGTCGGCGTGGCCGGCGCGTTCCTGCCGCCGAACTCGGTGGTGGTGTCCACCAACGGCCAGATTCCGGATTCGAAGCAGATCTATCGCGACACCTACGATAACTACCGTCTGCAATCGTTCGACAGCGATCCGCTCAAGGACGTGCCGGCCATCTTCAAGACCGTGCCGATGATCGTGCTGACCAACGCCTACTCGGCGTCGGCCTCGGAAATCGTCGCGGGTGCGCTGCAGGATCAGCACCGCGCGCTGATCGTCGGCAAGACCACGTTCGGCAAGGGTTCGGTGCAAACCGTGCGGCCCATGACGGCCGACACCGCGCTGCGCCTGACCACCGCGTACTACTACACGCCGAGCGGCCGCTCGATCCAGAACAAGGGCATTCGCCCCGACATTCCGGTCGACCAGTACGCAGACGGCGATCCGGACGACGCGCTCGTGACCCGCGAAGTCGACTACTCGAATCACCTTGCGAACACGCAGGACCCGAACGAGAAGAAGGAAGCGGAGCAGCGCGAGCAGGAGCGCATGGAACAGCTGCGTCTGCTCGAAGAGCAGAACGACAAGAAGACGCCGGAACAGCGCCAGAAGGATCGCGACCGCAAGCCGGTCGAATTCGGCTCGGCTGACGACTTCATGCTGCAACAGGGGCTCAACAAGCTCGAAGGCAAGCCGGTTCAGGAATCGAAGTCGCTGATGGAGCGCCGTCTCGCGCAGAACAAGCCGGCTACGTCGGCTTCGGCGCCGGTCGCGGTGAAGCCGACCCAGCCCGTGCCGGGTGCCTCGGGACCGGCTCCGGTTCAGGCTCCTGCCTCGGCTCCCGCGCCTGCATCGGCGCCGGCCACGCAAGGCAAGTAAGCCGTCCGCATGTGTCTTCGCAGCGCCTCGTGCTGCGAAGACACACTGTGAAGCCACACCGCGAAGCCTTCGCAAAAGGCGTCGCTCAACCGGCGATGCGCCAGCCCTTGGGTTACGGCAAGCTGAGCCACGGCAAACCGCTCTCCCCCGCGCGATTAAAATAACAGCCACGAATGCGCGCCGCGGACCACCAGTCCGCCTTTCCTCGCGCGACACAGCGACACACTCACGCGCTCCCGCCATGAATGACGATCAACTCCTTCGCTATTCCCGCCATATTCTCGTCGACGAAATCGGCATCGAAGCGCAGCAGCGTTTTATCGACGCCCACGCGATCGTCGTCGGCGCAGGCGGTCTCGGTTCGCCGGCGGCGCTCTATCTCGCGGCCGCGGGTGTCGGCCGCCTCACGCTCGTCGATGCCGACACGGTCGACCTCACGAATCTGCAGCGGCAGATCCTGCACGTCAGCGCGTCGGTGGGGCGCAAGAAGGTGGAGTCCGGGCGCGACATGCTCGCGCAGATCAACCCCGAGGTCGTAGTCAATGCAGTGGCCGAGCGCGTCGACGATGCATGGCTCGATCGCGAGGTGCCGCACGCGAGCGTCGTGCTCGATTGCACCGACAACTTCGCGACGCGTCACGCCATCAACCGCGCGTGCGTCAAGCATCGCGTGCCGCTCGTGTCGGGCGCGGCGCTGCGTTTCGATGGCCAGATCAGCACGTTCGATTTCCGCGACGAAGCATCGCCCTGCTACGCGTGCATCTTTCCCGAAGACCAGCCGTTCGAAGAAGTCGCGTGTTCGACGATGGGCGTGTTCGCGCCGACGGTCGGCATCATCGGTTCGATGCAGGCCGCCGAAGCGCTCAAGGTGATCGGTGCGATCGGCACGCCGCTCGTCGGCCGCCTGACGATGCTCGATTCGCTGCGGATGGAATGGAACACGATGCGCATCGGCCGTCAGCCCGATTGCCCGGTGTGCGGGCAAGCTCATGGGGCTTGATGCATCGCTGCACCGATACCTCTGCACGGATACCTCGATACCCGCTCGCGCTAACGGGCGCCGAATAAAAAAACGCAGCACTCAGGCTGCGTTTTTTTATTGAAAGAGGCGTCGACGAAACCTCACGAACTCAAGCCAGCGCGACCCGCTTGAGCGCCGCCTGCACCTCTTCCGGCTCGAACGATGCCAGCACGTCGGCCACCGGCTTCTCCAACGTCTTCAGATGCGAGCGCAGCACTTCCTGCTTGACCTCGAGCAACTGGCTCGGATGCATCGAAAACTCGGTGAGTCCCATGCCGAGCAACAGCCGCGTCAACGCCGGATCGCCAGCCATCTCGCCGCACACCGAGACCGGCACGCCCGCGCGCTTCGCCTCGCGCAGCGTGAACGCGATCAGATGCAGCACCGCAGGATGCAGCGGGTCGTACAGATGCGCGACGGCGTTGTCCGCGCGATCGATCGCGAGCGTGTACTGGATCAGATCGTTGGTGCCGATCGACAGGAAATCGAGTCGCTTCAGAAACAGCGGCAACGCAATCGCGGCAGCTGGAATCTCGATCATCGCGCCGACCTGCACGTTCGGATCGTAGCCGATGCCCGCGTCGTCGAGCTGACGCTTGGCTTCGCGGATCAGATCGAGCGTCTGGTCGATTTCCTGCGCATGCGCGAGCATCGGAATCAGAATCTTCACCTTGCCGAACGCCGACGCGCGCAGGATCGCGCGCAACTGCGTGAGAAACATCTGCGGCTCGGACAGGCTCCAGCGAATCGCGCGAAGCCCGAGCGCCGGATTCGCCGCGGTTTCGTAGCCATCGCCGCCGCCCATCGAATCGAGCGGCTTGTCGGCACCGACGTCGATCGTGCGGATCGTGACCGGCAGGCCATTCATCAACTCGACCGCACGGCGATACGCGCAGAACTGCTCCTCTTCTTCGGGCATCCGGTCCTTGTGATTCATGAACAGGAACTCGGTGCGGAACAGCCCCACGCCGGTCGCGCCGGATTCGACGGCCGCGCGCGCATCTTCAGGCAGCTCGATGTTCGCGCACAGTTCGATGCGCGTGCCGCATAACGTTTGCGTCGGCGAAAACTTGAGACGCTGCAGCTTGCGCTGCTCCAGTTCCTTTTCGCTTTGACGGTACGAATACTCTTCGAGCACGATCGGTGCGGGATCGACGATCACGATGCCATGATCGCCGTCGACGATGATCAGGTCGTCCTGGCGAATCAGCGCGCTCGCATGCTGCACGCCGACCGCGGCCGGAATGCCGAGGCTGCGCGCGACGATCGCGGTATGCGAGGTGCGCCCGCCGAGATCGGTGACGAAGCCCTGGAACGTCTGCGTCTTGAACTGCATCATGTCGGCCGGCGCGATGTCGTGCGCGACCACGATCATCTCGTCGCATGCACCGTGCACGCCATCGAGACCGGACGCACCCGCGAGCGCCTTGAGCACGCGCTCGACCACCTGCTCGATGTCGGCCTTGCGCTCGCGCAGGTACTCGTCTTCGATATCGTCGAAATGGCGCGACAGGCGCTCGAGTTGTTCGGTCAGCGCCCACTCCACGTTGTAGCGGCGCGTACGGATCAGGTCGATGGTTTCCTGAACGAGCATGGCGTCGTTCAGGATCATCGTGTGAACGTTGATGAAGGCGCCCATTTCGCTGGGCGCGTCGGCGGCGAGATCGGCACGCAGCGTATCCAGTTCCTCATGAACGCGTTGCTGGGCCGCGCGAAAGCGCTCGACCTCCCCTTCGATCTGGGCAGGTTCGATCAGATAGTGGTCTACGTCGAGTGCAGCCGGGGCGATCAGATAGGCCCGCCCGATGGCGATACCGCGTGACACGGGAATTCCATGCAGCGTGAACGACACGCGCACCTCCTCTAGTTGTGTGATGCCGCGGCAAACCGCTGCAATGCTCTCAGACTGTACTGGGCATTATAAATTCCGCGCCCTAGCGAAGTATGTCGAAGGTGTGTGCGGCGCAGCACGAATTGTCGGCATCGCGGGCGGCGCAGGATGGGTGTGCCCGTATGGCTGCACATAGTGGACGACGCCTCGCGCGCCGCAAATCCGTCTCGCCTTACGCACCCTTGTCGCGTGATTAACCGTACACGTGCCGCCGATACGCCTCCCGCCGTTGTTACCCGTTGAAATACCGGCGGCAAAAAAAACGCCGCGGACGAGCCGCGGCGCTGTCGTATCAGCCGATCGCTGAATACGCCGGATTATTGGCCCTCGCCGAATTTATCGGCGATCAGTTTCAGCAGAGCGTCCATCGCCTCCTGCTCGTCGGAGCCTTCGGTTTCGATCAGCACCGTGCTGCCGATACCCGCTGCCAGCATCATCACGCCCATGATGCTCTTCGCGTTGATGCGGCGGCCGTTGCGGCTCATCCAGATTTCCGCCTGATAGTTGCCCGCGAGTTGCGTCAACTTGGCCGACGCACGCGCGTGCAGCCCCAGCTTGTTCACGATAGTCGTTTCCTGTTGCAGCATGTGATGGTCCGAAGCGCGCGTAAATGGGATGGTAAAAGTTGAAACGGCAAACCCGTTGCAATGCGTTTGAAGCCGCCGGCGACACGCCCCGCCGCCGACGCTTCGCCTATGTCTACAAGCTCTACAAGCCGGCCGAACCCGCCTTCTGCGCCAGATCGGCGTCGGCGGGCAACGCGGGAATGCAGTCGCCGGGCGCGACGGTCGCCGGCAAGGCCTGCGGGCAATCGCACGGCGCGGCCGGTGCCGTGGAGGCTTCCGGCATAGCGGGCCCGATCGCCTGAATGCCCTTGGTCGCGCCGGCGAGCGCCTTGTCGACGAGCGTGTCGAGCGGCATCGCGCGATAGCAGACCGAGCGCACGAGCATCGGCAGATTGACGCCGCACAATACGCGCACGTCCGGCACCGTGGCAAGCCGGCCCGCGATATTGGCCGGTGTCGCGCCGAACATGTCGGTGAGCACGAGCGCGCCGTTCTCTTCCTTCAGACGCGCGATTTCCGCATTCGCAAACGCCACCACTTGCGCGGGATCGCAATCGGGCGACACGTCGATCACGCCGATGCGCGCCGGCAAACCGCCGTAGATGTGGGAAATGCAATCGCGCAACGCGGTGGCGAAGGGAGCGTGCGCAATGATCAGAATGCCTGCCATGTCAGCCTTACTGCAAAAAAACGGCCCCGAACCATGGACCGGGACACAGCCCGGTTCGTCAGCGCCCTTGACCGGCCGTGGGTCGCAAGGGCGGGAACGCCTCGTCAGGCGAGCGGTTCGCGGCGCCTCGCATGAGGTGGGCGCCTGCGGGAACCCTGCCCGTTGGTTGTCCGCAATCCGCGCGGGCGGCACCGGTTACGGCCGGCGATCTTGCCGGTGGCTACCGAATGCCTTGCGCGGGCGAGCGGGCATTGTAACAGGCTCATTTTCGCGCCAAAGCGCAAGGCGCGCCCGACGCAACGCCCAATGCCGGACCTGACGCGGATTCGCTACACAGGTTGGGGGCCCGGCCCGGCATTCAAGGCCGTGGCATCAGCCCGCCGCGCGCTCCAGCGCGTCGACGAACATCCCAGCCACGTCAAAGCCGGTCTGGTCCATGATCTCGCGGAAACACGTCGGGCTCGTGACGTTGACTTCGGTGAGCCAGTCGCCGATCGCGTCGAGCCCGACCAGCAGCAAACCGCGCGACGCCAGCACGGGCGCGAGCGTATCGGCAATCGTGCGATCGTGTTCGGTCAACGGCCGCGCGACGCCGAGGCCGCCCGCCGCGAGATTGCCGCGCACCTCATTGCCCTGAGGAATGCGCGCGAGCGAATATGGCACCGCTGCGCCGCCGATCAGCAGGATGCGCTTGTCGCCGTCCTTGATCTCGGGGATGAACTTTTGCGCCATCACCGAGCGCGCGCCGTCGTGGCTCAGCATTTCGATGATCGAGCCGAGGTTCATGCCGTCCGCCTTCACGCGGAACACGCCCATGCCGCCCATGCCGTCGAGCGGCTTCAGGATCACGTCGCCGTGCTGCTCGTGGAACGCGCGCAGACGCGCGGCGTCGCGCGTGACGAGCGTGGGCGCGACGAACTGCGCGAATTCGCCGATCGCGAGCTTTTCCGAATGATCGCGGATCGCCTGCGGCTTGTTGAAGATGCGCGCACCGTTACGCTCGGCGATTTCGAGCAGCCACGTCGACGTCACGTACTCCATGTCGAACGGCGGGTCCTTGCGCATCACGACCGCGGCGAAGCTTTTCAGCGCGCGCGGCGCGGCGGGGTCGGCGGCGAACCAGACGTCGCGATGCAGATCGGCGGTGTCGCCGACGATCGCAATACGCTCCACGTTCGCCTCGACGTCACCGCCCGTCCACGCCAGATGCTTCGGCTCGCAGGCGTACACCGTGTGACCACGGCGCGCCGCCTCGGCCATCATTGCGTAGGTCGTGTCCTTGTAGATCTTGAACTGGCCCAGCGGATCGGCGATGAAAAGAATGTCCATGAAAGTCCCGGTGCGCCCTGAGTGGCGTGACAGTGTTCGTCAATATAGTCTTTGAAGACGGCAATGGCGGCACGCATGCCGCCATCCCGCCGCGCGAGGTGGCTCAGACCTGGATCGCTTCCGGATCGGTCTTTTCGAGTTCGACCGATGCGGCGAGCAGCCCGAGCCGCGCGACCACGCCGTACATGTAGAAGCGGTTCGGCGGCGCCGCGCCGGGCTTCGCGTGCGCGTCGGGCAGCGCCGTATGCTCGAAGCCGAGCGGCACGAAGTGCATGCCGGGCGCGTTCAGGTTCTGATCGCGCTCGCGGCTGCCGTGCACGCGATAGAAGCCGCCCACCACGTAGCGGTCGATCATGTAGACGACCGGCTCGGCCACTTCCTCGCCGATGCGCTCGAACGTGTACACGCCTTCCTGCACGATCACGTCATGCACTTCGAGGCCGTCTTTGGTGGCTGCCATGCGCACGCGTTCGCGCTTCGTGAGCGCGGCCACTTCCGAGGCGTCGTGCACGGTCATCACGCCCATGCCGTAAGTGCCCGCATCGGACTTGATGACGACGTACGGCTTCTCGGAGATGCCGTACTCGCGGTACTTGCGGGCGACCTTCTTGAGCACGCCGTCGATCGCATCGGCCAGCGCTTCCTCGCCGGTGCGCTCCTGGAAATCGACGCCTTCGACGCGCGCGAAGTACGGGTTGATCATCCACGGATCGATCTCGACCATCTTCGCGAACTTCTTCGCGACGTCGTCGTAGCAGGAGAAATGCGTCGACTTGCGGCGCACCGCCCAGCCCGCATGCAGCGGCGGCAGCAGATACTGCTCGTGCAGATTTTCGAGCACGGGCGGAATGCCGCCCGACAGGTCGTTGTTGAGCAGGATCGAGCACGGGTCGAAGTTCTTCAGGCCGAGGCGCCGCGGCGAACGCTCGAGCGGTTCGAGCACGAGCTTCTGCCCGTCCGACAAGGCGATCGTGACCGGGCCGTTGATGGTTTCGTCGAGCGTGCCGAAGCGCACGTTCAACCCGGCCTGGCGCATGATCGACGCGAGCCGGGCGACGTTTTCGAGGTAGAACGCGTTGCGCGTGTGGCGCTCGGGAATCACGAGCAGGTTCTTCGCGTCCGGGCAGATCTTTTCGATCGAGGCCATTGCGGCCTGCACCGCGAGCGGCAGCACTTCCTGCGGCAGATTGTTGAATGCGCCGGGGAACAGATTGGTGTCGACCGGCGCGAGCTTGAAGCCCGCGTTACGCAGATCGACGGAACAGTAGAACGGCGGCGTGTGCTCCTGCCATTCGAGCCGGAACCAGCGTTCGATAGCGGGCGTGGCGTCGAGGATCTTCCGCTCGAGGTCGAGCAGCGGGCCGTTTAACGCCGTAACTAGGTGCGGAACCATTGATCACTCGCAAACTGGAGAAAAAAGATTGTAGAGCAAATACTTTGTCTATTTGGGGACGGTTTCTCCATTCGCAAGCAAACTCGAATGTATTCTCCCTATCACGATAATAGGCCCGGTAAATGGCCGTTTCCAGACGCGCCTATCCGCGGATTTGCCGCAGTGTTTTTTTGCCGCAGTTTTTCACCGCGTTTTTTCATCGGGATTTTTTCAAGCGGCTTTTTCATCCGGCTGTTTCATCTGGTTTTTTCAGCGATAGCCGGCCGGCTCGTCATTATCTCCCACCGATCCGCCAGCCACTTTGCGGACGTTGTCAGGCGGCTTCCCTGCTGTTTTCCGCCGGAGCTATTTCCGTCGTCTTCGAGACGGTTCCTTCGGCGCGCTCATTCGCGCAAGACCCTCAACCATTCCGCCGGAAATCCGGCAAAAAAAAAGCCCGCCATGAAGGCGGGCAAAATCGCCGTGCTGGATGCCTGATCCGTCACCGCGCTCCATGCTCCGACGAGCCCGCAAGCGCGGGCTCGCGCGAAGGCACTGCGAGCAGCGGCGTTATTCGACGTGTTCGCCGTGCAGGCTCACGTCGAGGCCCTCGCGCTCCTGCTCTTCGGTCACGCGGATGCCCATCACCATGTCGATCACCTTCAGCAGGATGAAGCTCACCACGCCGCTGTAGATCAGCGTCGTCAGTACGCCCTTCGCCTGCAGGATCACGCTGCCGTCCGCGCCGCCGATGTCCTTGACCGCGAATACGCCGGTCAGCAGCGCACCGACGATACCGCCGATGCCGTGCACGCCGAACGCGTCGAGCGAATCGTCGTAACCGAGCTTGTGCTTGAGCCACGTCGCCGACCAGAAGCAGACCACGCCGGCAACGATGCCGATCACGAGCGCGCCGAGCGTGCCGACGAAGCCCGAAGCCGGCGTAATCGCGACCAGACCCGCGACCGCGCCCGACACGATGCCGAGCACCGACGGCTTACCCTTGGCCGCCCATTCGGCGAACATCCACGCGAGCGCGGCGGCCGCCGTCGCCACTTGCGTCGCGAACATCGCGAAGCCGGCACGGCCGTCCGCCGCGACAGCCGAACCCGCGTTGAAGCCGAACCAGCCGACCCACAGCATCGCGGCACCGATCAGCGTGAGCGTGAGGTTGTGCGGCGCCATCGCTTCGCGGCCGTAGCCGACGCGCTTGCCGAGCACCAGACAGCAAACGAGGCCCGCGATACCGGCATTGATGTGCACCACCGTGCCCCCCGCGAAGTCGAGGATGCCCGCGCTGGCGAGCCAGCCGGTCGGCTCCCACACCATGTGCGCGATCGGCGCGTAGACGATGATCGACCACAACGACATGAACACGAGCATCGCCGAGAACTTCATGCGGTCGGCGAACGCGCCGGTAATCAGCGCCGGCGTGATGATCGCGAAGGTCATCTGATAGACGAAGTAGACCGTCTCGGGAATCGTCGGCGCGAGGTGGCTCACGGTCAGCGTCGTGGCCTTGTCGCCCTTGATGTAGGTCATGCCGGCCATGAACACGCGCGAGAAGCCGCCGATGAACGAGCCGCCCGGCGTGAACGCGAGGCTGTAGCCCACCACGGTCCAGATGATCGTCACGAGACAGGTGATCGCGAAGCTTTGCATCAGCGTCGCAAGCACGTTCTTCTTGCGGACCATGCCGCCGTAGAACAGCGCGAGACCGGGGATCGTCATGAACAGCACGAGCGCGGTCGAGGTCAGCATCCAGGCGGTGTCGCCGGAATTGATCTTCGACGAATCGACCGAGAACGGCGCGGTCGGCGCAGCCGGCGCGGCTGCGGCTGCCGAGGCGTCGGCGGACGCCGGTGCGCTTGCGGCCGGGGCAGCGGGTGCCGACGCCGCGGCGGCAGCGGGGGCGGCCGA
>NZ_JAAGPQ010000095.1:0-29625 GCF_017104985.1 Paraburkholderia sp. Ac-20342
GAACAGAAGGAGCTCTTCCAGACACTGAACCTGCCAACCCCGACCGCCGACGCCTTGTAGGGACAAAAACGCTACCCCTGATGTAGCGAAATCAAAGACTTACGCAAGAATCTGTCGAACTCGGGGGACCCGGGCGTCATGCCGCCCGCGTTCTCCACAATCCCCCGTCGCGCAGTCTTCAGTGCTGCCCAGCCCGCTGTGCGTCCGCGTAACCGGTCAGCGCTTAATCCTGATGAATTCGTCGTCCTGGCTGATGAGCCGGTAACACACGACGATTCACCCCTTCAGGGTAGCAAGGACCTCGACGAGGATTCCGGACGCATGATGCCAATATCGATTCATCTACACATGCAATCGAGACCGGTATCAATATCAATTGCGATACCTTTCTTAGCCCAACCTCGCACCGCTCTTTATAGACCAGAAGAATTTGTGAGACGCATACCTCTCGTGCTGGAAGCTGATTCGAAGGTTTTGCCGTGATTTGCCACGATACAGAGCGGTATTTCTCAGTAGCTCAGTGTGTTTTCATTATTGTGCCCGGTCGTCTGGTTAGTCATGTGCACCTTGGGCGTCGAAGTGCTATTTTTCTTTGATCCACATCTGTTTTTAGCAAATCAGTTCCCAATGTTTCGACGCCGTCGGATGCTTTGCGTTACTTGAGCTTCCGGGTTGTGTAAATGCCAAATTCTCGCCTATTGATGTATCGATCTAAATAATCTGCATACCTGATTATTTTCAATTCATCTCGTTTGATCGCGTCGTTCATGCAGTTTGTCGGGACAATTGTCTGAAGTTGACGAACTCAGCACGCTTGAGTTCAACGAAGCTGACCCACGCACCATCGCTCTTCTCGCCGCAACCTCAGCTCTTAACATCCACCCTGGAATGCTGTATAAATATACAGTATTCCAGGGTGCTAGATCGTCTCCCTCCCACCCCTTGTTGCGAGGAATTGATTGCATATCGACACGATTTATATGCAAAAGCCAGAATTTTCTGTCTGTTCGTTGCCGCCAACAACGTCGATGCATATCGATCAGGGCGGCGATGCATCTATGCCAGGAAGAGGCGGAGTATCCGCGAGTAAAGAGCGTGTCTATGGCAGCAGCGATTCAGCTAGCGACGACCACGCTGTCGTCGCAATTACGGCGTCAGGTATGGCAAGGCAATGCGCTTGCCGGCCCGGACTCGCTCGTCGTCTCCAGCGGCTATGCCGAGCTGGACCGGCTACTGCCGGGGCAAGGCTGGTCGGCGGGCGGGCTGACGGAGTTGTTGATCGAGCATTGCGGAGTGGGTGAGATGCGTTTGCTGGCTCATGTGCTTCGGCATCTGACACAACAGGCCGAGCAGCACGTCATGCTCGTGGCGCCGCCGTATCAGCCTTGTGTCGCGGCACTAAAGACTTGGGGCGTCGATATCAGGCGTGTCCTATGGGTGCGCTCGACGGAAGATCAGGCGCTTTGGGCTGCCACTCAGGTACTGAAACAGAGCGGTATCGGCGCGGTGTTCGTGTGGCTGCAGAATGCGCGCGCCGACAAGGTCCGGCGTTTGCAAGTGGCAGCTCAGGAGTCGGCGGCGCTGGCATTTCTGATCCGTCCTGCGGAAGCGGCTGCGCAATCGTCGCCGGCGCCTTTGCGGATGATCTGTGAACCGCTTTTGCCGGCCAACGCGCAGACGATCAATCGTCGTCAGTGGTTGCACGAGATCGGTATGTCGATCGATATCTTCAAGCGTCGCGGACCGCCGCTCGCCGAGCCTTTGCGCCTCATTCTGCCTTTACAAAGCATTGTGTTGCCGAAAAACGAGGGCAGCCATCAACGCCCGGAGGTCAAACATGTTGTGGATCGCCGTCACCTTACCGCTGTTGCCGCTGGAAGCGGTGAAGCCGTTCGCGCTGCTTCCGGCTGGTTCGCTCGCGAAACCGAATCGGCGTGATCCGTGCAACGGCGCGAGCCAACCTCAAGCTGCCGCGGACCCGAACGCGGAAACGCGCAGCTGTTATGCGCTGGCCGATCACGCGCACATCCTGATGCCCGATCTCAACGCATGGCGCGCCGGTGTGCAGGCGGGGCATTCGCGCTCGTATGCGTTGGCGCTGGCGCCGGGGTTGACACTGCTTGCCGCCGATCCAGCCCGCGTAACCCAGGCATTCGAAGCGATCGCGCTCGCCTTGCTGAGCTACACGCCCAAAGTGTCGCTTGCCGCTGTGCATACACTGCTGCTCGAAGTTGGTTCCGGCTTGCGCCTGTTCGGTGGCCTGCGCGCGTTGTTGTCGCGCGTATCGGGCACGGTAGCGGAATTCGGCTATACGGCGCGCATCGCGTGTGCGCCGACCGCCTGGGGGGCGTGGTTATTGGCGCAGGCGCGTGCGTGCCGGCAGGGACGTCGCTGGCATGTGCTCAAGGAAGCGTCGCTCGCGCGCGTGCTCGATCGTTTGTCCGTCGCGCTGCTGCCGGTTTCACAGGAGCATCGCGATGCGTTCGCGCATGTCGGCTGCGCGACGCTCGCCGATTTGCGCCGCTTGCCGAGAGCGGGCATTGTGCGGCGTTTCGGCGGTGGCGTTCTGGAGCTGCTCGCACAGGCATATGGCATGCGTGCCGATCCGCGCGAATCGTTTCGCGCGCCGGCGTCGTTTCATGCGCAACTGGAATTGCCGTCGCGAGTCGATAACGCCGATGCGTTGCTGTTCGCCGCGCGCCGGTTGATCGTGCAGCTGGCCGGCTGGCTCAGTGCGCATCATGCGGCGCTGAGCGGCTATACGTTGCTGCTCGAGCATGAGCTGGCGTCGCGTCACGCGCCGAAAACATCGAGCCTGAAGGTTGCGTGGGCCATTCCGTCGCGCGATGCCGAGCATCTGATCTGGCTGTTGCGGGAAAAGCTGAACCAGACGGTGCTGGCGGCACCGGTCATCGAACTGAAGCTGGTGGCGGAGCAGATCGTCGATCATGCGGGACGGTCGGACACGCTGTTTTCAATGCCCGAGTCGGATGGCGATTCTCTCGCGCGCTTGCTCGAACGTCTGAGCGCGCGCCTCGGGCCTGAGAACGTGCTGCAGTTGTCGCAGCAGGACGATCATCGGCCGGAGCGGGCAACACGCGTGGAAGCCTATCAGTCGCAAGCGTTTTCACGCAGACAGCGCATGCCGTCGAAGAGCCGCGTCAAAGCCAGGGCGGATCAAACCTGGCTGACCGATGAACTGCGCAATGCCGCGCTTGAAGAAGCACGCGAGGGCGGCGCAACGCCAGTGCAAGCTGATCCGGCAACCCCGGCACTATCCGTATCGGCTTCCTCCCAAAGCACACCCGCATTCGCCGCCCAACCCGGCAACGTCCAGGCTTCGCTCGATCTCCCCGACTGCGCGCTACCCGCACAGCCTCGTCCGCTCTGGATGCTCGACCAGCCGCTGCGTCTGATGGTGCGCGACCAGCGGCCGATCTATCGCCGGCCGCTGACCATGCTCACGCGCACCGAGCGGATCGAAGCCGGGTGGTGGGACGGCGATCTCGTCGAGCGCGATTACTACATCGCAGCTGACGATCGCGGCCACCTGTTCTGGGTGTATCGCAAGCGCAAAGGCGAGTGGTATCTGCAGGGCCTGTTCGGTTGAATGCGATGACGACTTCCGCGCCGTCCTTGCCTTCGCAGCCGACGTTCGCGGCGCATTTGCCGCCGTATGCGGAGCTGCATTGCCTGAGCAACTTCTCGTTCCTGCGGGGGGCTTCGCATCCGCACGAGCTTGTCGAGCGGGCGATGTCGCTCGGCTATCGCGCACTTGCCATTACCGACGAATGTTCGCTGGCAGGCGTCGTGCGCGCGTACACGGCCGTGAAAGAACTCGAAGAGACGCAGGTGCGCGAACGGAAAGAGCGCGAGGCAAAAGCGCAGCAGGCGATGCGGGCGGCGGCGCCGGAGGAGATCACCGTCGCAACGGCTGCGACAAAGCATGAGAAAAAACAGCTTCCGAAGGACGAACCCCCGAAGGACGAACCCCCGAAGGACGAACCCCCGAAGGACGAACCCCCGAAGGACGAACCCCCGAAGGACGAACCCCCGAAGGACGAACCCCCGAAGGACGAACCCCCGAAGGACGAACCCCTAAAGCCGATCCCCCACCTGATCATCGGCAGCGAATTCAATCTGACCGATGCCGAAGGCCAACCCTTCTGCACCCTGGTGGCGCTCGCACTCAATCGCAACGGCTACGGCAATCTTTCCGAACTGATCACGCTCGCGCGTTCGCGTGCGGACAAGGGTTGCTATCGCATCGGTCCGGAAGACTTCACCGAGATGCTGCCGCATCTCGAACACCTGCGCGGCTTGCCCGATTGTGTGCTGCTGCTCGTGCCGCAGCGCGCGGCGACGCTCTCGCATACGCTGCGTTGCGCGCATTGGCTCGCGTCGTTCGCGGCGCAGCGTGCATGGATTGCGCTCGAACTGTGGCAAACCGGCAGCGATGATCTGCAACTCGACGCCTTGCGGATGATTTCACAAGACAGCGGTTTGCCGCTCGTGGCCGCGGGAGGCACGCTGATGCATGTGCGTTCGCGTAAGCCGTTGCAGGACACGATGACCGCGATCGGTCTCGGCACGCCCCTCTCAGCCTGCGGTCACGCGCTAGAAGCCAATGCGGAGCGGCACCTGCGCACGCGCGTGCGTTTGGGCAAGCTGTATCCGCGCGAGACGCTCGAAGAAACGCTGCGCATTGCCGCGTTATGCCGCTTCTCGCTCGAGGAACTGCAATACGAATATCCCGAAGAACTGGTACCCGCCGACGAATCGCCGTCGAGCTATCTGCGCAAGCTCGTCATGGCCGGCGCGATGGAGCGCTGGCCGGGCGGCATGGACCTGAAGCGGATTCAGCAGATCGAGAAGGAGCTGGGTCTGATCGCCGATCTGAAATACGAAAAGTATTTTCTGACCGTGCACGATATCGTGAGCTTCGCGCGCTCGCGCAACATCCTGTGCCAGGGGCGAGGCTCGGCGGCGAACTCGATCGTGTGCTACTGCCTGCATGTCACCGAAATCGATCCCGTCAGCATGAACATGCTGATCGAGCGATTCATCTCGCGCGCCCGCAACGAGCCGCCCGACATCGACGTCGACTTCGAGCATCAGCGGCGCGAGGAAGTGATCCAGTACATCTATGCGAAGTACGGCCGCCATCGCGCGGCGCTGACCGCGTCGCTGATTACGTACCGCTCGCGCAGCGCGCTGAAAGACGTCGGCAAGGCGCTGGGTCTCGAAGCCTCGCTGATCGAGCGGATCAGCAAGCCGCAGCAATGGTGGGATGGCCCGGGCGCGGTGGCCGCCTATCTGGCCGAAGCGGGCTTCGATGCCCGATCGCACATCACGCGGAACCTGATCCGGCTGACTCAGGAGTTGCGCAATTTTCCGCGGCATCTGTCGCAGCACGTGGGGGGCTTCGTGATCGCGAAAGACCGGCTGTCGCGGCTCGTGCCGATAGAAAATGCGTCGATGAAAGAGCGCAGCGTGATCGAGTGGGACAAGGACGACATCGATGCGCTCAAGCTGCTGAAAGTCGACGTGCTGGCGCTCGGCATGCTCTCGGCCATCCGGCGCGCGCTCGAATTCGTCGCGTTGCGGCGTGGGTTGCCGCGGTTCCGGATGCAGGACATTCCGCGCGAGGATCGTGCCGTCTACGAGATGTGCGGCCATGCCGACACGATCGGCGTGTTCCAGATCGAATCGCGCGCGCAGCAAAGCATGCTGCCGCGTCTGAAGCCGGACAAGTACTACGACCTCGTGATCGAAGTGGCGATCGTGCGGCCCGGGCCGATCCAGGGCGGCATGGTGCATCCTTATCTGCGTCGCAAGCAGGGGCTCGAGCCGATCGATTACGCCAAGGACGAGTTGCGGCCGGTGCTCGAACGCACGCTCGGCGTGCCGATTTTCCAGGAGCAGGTGATGCATCTGGCGATGGTGGCGGCGAAATACACGGGCGAGCAGGCCGACCAGTTGCGGCGCGCGATGGCCGCATGGCGGCGCAGCGGTAATCTCGCGAAGTATCAGAAGGATCTGACGGACCGCATGCTGGCGCGCGGCTACGAGCAGGCATTTATCGAGCGCATCTGCAAACAGATCGAGGGCTTCGGCGAATACGGTTTTCCGGAGAGCCATGCGGCGAGTTTCGCGCTGCTCGTTTATCTGAGCGCATGGCTGAAGCGCTACGAGCCGGCCGCTTTTCTGGCCGGTCTGCTGAACAGCCAGCCGCTGGGTTTCTATTCGCCGTCGCAACTCGTGCAGGACGCGAGGCGTCACGGCGTCAAGGTATTGCCGCCCGACGTGACGCTGAGCGACTGGGAATCGACCTTCGCGCGGCGCCATGCCGAAGGACGGCGGATTGCCGCTGACGAGACGCGTCTGCATCGTCAACATGCCGTGCTGGCCGCACAGCAATTGCGCAATCTGTCCTTGCCGCACCTGAAGGTGAGCCGCACGATCCGGCGTGCCGCGCGGCGGTTGACCGCGCGCGTGTTCAAACCAGCGAGCACGTATGGTTCGCGCGGTCCCGCGGTGCGTCTCGGTATGCATCTGATCAAGGGGCTCGCGCGGGACGCCGCCGAACGCATCATGGCGGCCCGCCGCGATGCGCCGTTGGTTGACGTCGACGATCTCGCGCGTCGCGCGGCCTTGACGCGGCGCGATCTCGAAGCGCTGGCCGCGGCGAATGCGCTTGTCGGTATCGCCGGTCATCGGCGCGAAGCGTGGTGGGCCGTGACTGCGCAGCACGCGGTGCCGAAGCTGCTGCGCGACGCGCCGATCGCCGAAGCGCCGCTCGCGTTGCCGCGCGCCAGCGAGCATCGCGAGATCGTCGACGATTATGCGAGCTTCGGTCTCACGCTCAATCGCCATCCGCTGGCGTTGTTGCGGGCGCGTCTCGCGCGGCAGAAGTTTCGCACGGCGGCCGAACTCGCCGCGTGCCGGCACGGCACAATGGCGCGGGCGTGCGGCATCGTCACCGTGAGACAGCGGCCGGGCACGGCGAACGGCACGGTGTTCGTGTCGATCGAGGACGAAACCGGCTCGATTAATGTGATCGTGTGGCCGTCGCTGGTTGAAAAGCAGCGCAAGGCGTTGCTCGGTTCATCGTTGCTCGCGGTCTATGGGGTTTTGCAGCGCGATGATGGGGTGAGTACCGGGGGCGAGAGAGGAGACCGCGCGAGTCAGGGAGAGCGTGCGGCGAGTGCGGACCGGCGCAATCGGGCGTGGGCGGGAAATGAGGCAAATAGCACAGGCGGCCCCACAAGTGGCGAAAGCGGCGAAAGTGGTACGGGCGAGGCAAGCCGCAGCGGCGAGGCGCGGCGGCTTGCCGGTCGCAAACAGAAGGGCGAGGTGGTCCATCTCGTTGCCCATCGTCTCGAGGATTACAGCGAATGGCTCGGCGAACTCGCCACGACGAGCCGCGATTTTCATTGAGGCCCGGTAGCGGGCGGGTGGCGGGTGATGAGCGGACGCGCGGCACGGCCGGCGAATCCTGCATCGGCAGCCAGCAGGCGAGCGACGCTTGCCGTGCGTTCGTGAATCCTTTCGTTTGCGCGATGCAGTTGAATGCCGGTCAGCCGTGCGCTACACAACGCACTTGGGCAAATGCGATGTATATGCGCCAGAAGCACAGCCCCAGCAGCACAGCCTCGCGGCCAACGCGTCCGATCACAGCGGCGGCCTTGAGCCGGACAAACCAGCAAACCCCGTTGCGTGGCGTCAATTCAGCCGCGACGGCATAGCGCCTTGCCACGGAAACGCAGCCAGGACCTCGCGGATCGCCGTATCGAACGGCGTGCGCCGGCCGATACCGAGCGCTTCGAGACGGCTCGACGCCAGATGGCAGTTATGCGGGCGAGGCGTCGAATCGGTTGGCGTGTGCTGAGGCGTCAGGCGCGCATCGAGTTGCAGCGCTTCGGCGATACGCACGGCGATCTCGTATTTGGTCATGGGCTCGTCCCCCGACCATTGGACGATGCCGGAGACCGTCTCGCCGCGCGCATGCAGTGCGAGCATCTGCCGGATCACGAACGCGACGTCCGGCGTGAACGTGGGGTAGCGGATCGCCCAGGCGTCCATCGTGGCGGGCTCGCCAGCGGCGGTGGCCGAGGCGGCGATCGCCGGCACGAGGCTCGTCACCGCCGATTCCGACCAGCCGACGATTGGCCCATAGAGCAGCGGCAAGCGCAGCACGCAGCCGCGCCCGGTCGTTCCGGTCAGTGCGCGTTCGCCTTCGAGCTTGCTGTGCCCGTAAGCGTTGAGCGGCGCGGGCGCGCTGTCGTGCCGATACGGCGGCTCTGTGCCGTCGAACACGTAGTCGGTCGAGATCGACAGGGTCCATGCGCCGCACCGGCCTGCCGCCGCGGCAACGATGCGCACGGCATCGACGTTCAGCGCGCGGGCCAGCGCCGGGTCGCGCTCGCAGATGTCGGGGCGGCGCTCCGCGGCGGCAATCACAACGGCATCCGGCGCCGTGCGCTCGATGAAGCGTTCGACCGCCTGCGCGTCGCGAACATCGAGCGCGGCCATTTGCGGCGACGGCCGGCTGAACGCGGTGGCGACGACCTGCCAGTCGTCCTGCCGCGCCAGTTCGTCGACGAGCGCGCGGCCGAGCAGCCCGGAGCCGCCGATAACGGCAACCTTGAACACGATCCGCTCCCTTAGCGAGCCGACGTGACCGTGTAGCCGGCCTCGTCAATCGCGGCCTTCAGCGCATCGACGGATTGCGCCGATTCCACGACCACGCGCCCGGCCACGAGATCCACCTGAACCTGCGCGGCGGCGTCGTGTTCGCGGATCGCGTTCGTGACGGCAGCGACACAATGCTGGCAGCTCATGCCTTCTACGTGGAGTTCGATTGTCATGGCGGGGTCCTCGGCGAAATCAGAATGGCGAATGGCTGAATTATGCCTGCCGATCCGTATTTGAGTGGCTGACCTTCCCATCATGGGAAGGTGTAGGATCGATTCGAACCTGATCCAGAGCATGGGGAAACAGTCATGAATATTGGCGAAGCGGCCCGCGCGTCGGGCGTCACCGCAAAAATGATCCGCTATTACGAAAGCGTCGGCCTGTTGACGGCCAAGGCGCGCACGAGCGCCGGTTATCGCGTATACGGTCCGCAGGAAGTGCATTCGCTGCGCTTTATCCGCCAGGCGCGCCGGCTCGGCTTTCTCGTCGAAGACATTCGGCGGCTCCTCGCGCTATGGCGCGATCGTTCGCGCGCGAGCGCCGAAGTGAAGCGGATCGCGCTCGAGCATGTCGCGGACCTCGACCGCCGCATCGCCGAGCTGACCGACATGCGCGACACCCTTGCGCATCTGGCCGATCATTGCCACGGCGACGACCGGCCCGACTGTCCGATCATCGAGCGCCTCGCTGACACCGATCTGGTGTCGGGGCAGGGATGTCATCCGCTGTAGCCGTTGCGGGGAAAGGTGGAACCTGATTGCACCAAGGATGTGCACCATTCCGGAACGGAATGCACCTCATGTAGGCATTTCACTGTCCGACTCAGGGCATCGGGTTATAATTCGGGTTAACCCTTTAGCGGGAAATCCCTGATGTCCGATCACCGGGGATTCGATCTGATCCTTGGAGAACATCATGTTTGCATACCTGCTTGAAAAGCTGAACACCTGGTTGGAATCTGCGGAACGTAATAGCCGTGAGGCCTACCTGGCATCGTCGTCGGATATCGTCCAGCTCGAACAGCGCATCCGCTCGATCGAAACCAACGGCTATTCGCGGTAAGTTTCAGCTTCGAGTTGGGCCCGGCGGTGCAGCGTGCACGGCCATAGCAGCACAGCATCAAGCCCCGTCGAAACGGGGCTTTGTCACATCTGGGCCCTGGGAATTGACCGCTTTTCCGGCAGGTTTGAAGCCGGCGACGCCGGAACGCCAGTCGTGGCGACTCTCGACTAGCTTCGCAACCTGCGCCGAGGTAAGGTAGGGCGCTTTTTGCGCAACCGGGCATTCATAACCAACGGGGCCGCCCATGTTCTCTGTCCGCTCGCTCGAACCCTTCAAATTCCGCCTCGCTGCGGTCATGGTGACGGCGCTGACAACCGTCTGCGCCGCGCCGGGCGCGTTCGCCGTGTCCGACAGCGCCCGCAAGCCGGTGATTCTCGACTCGCTGAGCGGTATCAACGACGGCCAGAGCGGGAGTGTGCTGATGAGCGCGCCGCTTTCGCGGCACCCGATTGTCGCCGCGCCGCCGATTGCGGCTCCTGTCGAGCTGCCGCAGGAAGCGTCGCCGCCGATCGTGGTCGCGCCATATATCCCGTTGCCGGCGGGCGGCGGCGTTCCGCCGAGACCGATGCCGCGGCCGATGCCGCGCCCGGTAGCGCCTTCGCAATGAGGGTGGCATAGAAGGGCGGCGGCCCGGTATCTTCGCCATCGGCTTTTTCAGTTCCGTTGCACCTCGCTGGGATCCTTGCCCGCTGCATCGGATCGAGCGTCTCCACGTCTTCCGCCTATGGGCCGCCTCGCACCCCGGCCGATTCCGCATTGGGGTTTGGGCGCATGGCGTACGAGAAACCGTCCGACGACAATCGTTGCGCGCTTTGTCGCTGGCGGCCCGGTTGCGGCATTTGCGTCGCGTCGCCGCTTCGAACGGAAAACGGAACAAGGAGACGTCAACATGCCGATTCACTGGATGCGGCGCGCCATACGCGCCTGCGTCATGCTGCTCGCGCTCGCCGCGTTGTCCGGCGCCGCGCTCGCCAAGGACACGCCCGAAAAACCCACGCTGACGATGGCCGTCGGCGGCTTGCCCGGTCTTTACTATCTGCCGGTGCTTGCCGCGCAGCAGCTCGGCTACTTCAAGGACGAAGGCCTGGACGTCACGCTCGAGGACTTCGCGGGCGGCTCGAAAGCGCTGGAAGCCGTGGTGGGCGGCAGTGCCGACGTCGGCGCGGGCGCGTTCGAGCACACGCTCTTCATGCAGGCGAAGGGACAGCACTATCGCGCGTTTGCCTTGATGGGCCGCGCGCCGCAGATCGTCATCGGTGTGGTGAAGTCGAAGGCGGATCGGATCAGATCGCTCGCGGACTTCAAGGGCGCGAAGGTCGGCGTGAGCGCGCCGGGGTCGTCGACGGATCTCGTGCTTACCGTGGCGTTGCGCAAGGCCGGCGTGCAGCGCAGCGATATCTCGGCGATCGGCGTCGGCAGCGGTGCGACGGTGTTGGCCGCGGTGGGTAGCGGGCAGATCGATGCGCTGTCGAATGTCGATCCGATGATGACCAAGTTGACGCGCAGCGGCGCGATCAAGGTGCTGGTCGACACGCGCACGGTGAAGGGGACGCAGGCAGTGTTCGGCGGAACGATGCCGGCGGCGACGCTTTACGCGCCGGAGAGCTTCATTCAGAAGAATCCGAAGACGACGCAGGCGCTGACCAATGCGGTCGTGCGCGCGAACCACTGGCTGCAGACCGCGAGCGACGCCGATCTGCTGAAGATGGTGCCGCAGGCCTATCTGCTCGGCGATCCGGCGCTCTACCTGGAGGCCTTTCACAACGTGCGCGACGCGTACTCGCCCGATGGCCTGATGCCCGCGGACGGTCCGGCGACCTCTCTGCGCGCGCTGTCGTCATTCGACAACCGGCTCGATCCGAAAAAGATCGACCTGGGCGCGACCTATACGAACGACTTCGCGAGCAAGGCGGCCGCGCAGTTGAAGTGAGCCAAAGAAGTCATGCCGTTGCGTGTGATGCCGGCGTGAGCCGGGATGTGCGAGATGCACGAACAGCCGGCGGAGAAGCGGGGGAGCGCGCGGCTGATGTCTGCGACAACAACATCGGTGCGATCGGCTTGCGCGAGCCGATGTTGTGGTGTCGAGAGCGTTCGGTGATCGCTCGTGTGCCGCCTAATTGCCCCGATATTCGACCTTGAAGGTTGCGGCCTTGTCTTCGCCGAGCGTCTTGACGAGCCACGGCATCTGCTCCTTGAGCATTTTCGCGAGCGTGTACGGCGGGTTCAGGATAAACATGCCGCTGCCGAAAAGTCCGAAGCCATCCGCGGGCGGATTGCTGACGGTCAGGCTGACGTGCAGCCAGTTGTCCTTTTGCAATTGCTTCAGCTGATCGGGAAAGCGCTGCGATTCCGGGCGCTTCACCTGCGGATACCAGACCGCATAGGTGCCGGTCGGAAAGCGCTTCAGGCTTTCCTCGACACAGCGCAGCGTGCGGCTGTAATCGCGCTTGTCCTCATATGACGGATCGAGCAGCACCAGCGCGCGGCGCGGCGCCGGCGGCAGCAACGCGAGGATGCCGTCGAAGCCGTCGCCCGCGTAGAGCATCGCGCGGCGTCCCGCGTCGCGGAAGTTATGGCGCAGCACGTCGATTTCAGTCGTGTGCAGTTCGAACAGGCGCATGCGGTCCTGTTCGCGCAACTGCCGCCATGCGATGTACGGCGAGCCTGGATAGAAGCGCAACTGGCCGTCGGCATTGAGCGCGCTTACTTCGTCGACGTATTCGGCGAAGAGCGACGGCAGATCGTTGCGTTCCCACAGTTTCGCGATGCCGGTCTGGAACTCGCCGGTCTTGGTCGCGTAGCCTTCCTTCAGCGAGTAAACGCCGGCGCCCGCATGCGTGTCGATATACCAGTAGGCTTTGTCCTTCTGGCCGAGGTAGCGCAATAGCTGCAACACGACGGCGTGTTTCAGAACGTCGGCGTGATTGCCGGCATGGAAGGCGTGGCGGTAACTGAGCATGATGAGAGGACGCTGAAAGAGGACGTGCCGGCCGGAGCGGAGACAGTGGCGCGCGGCCGCGTATTGTACGCGAGCGCGCGCCGCCGGTTATCCGCTTGCTGCGCGGCTCACTCGTGCGCGTCGCCGATGATCTCCTCGATCCGCTGCTTGATCTCCGGCGTCATGCGCTCGGCCACTTCGGCCGATTTCATGTTTTCGCCGATCTGCTCGACCCGCGACGCACCCGTGATTACCGTGCTGACATGCGGATTCTTCAGAATCCATGCGATCGCGAGCTGACCGACCGTGCAGCCGAGTTCGTCGGCCACCGCGCCCAACTGACCGACCACGTTGTTCTTGCCCGGGTCGGTGAGCTGGTTGCGCAGCCAGTCGTAACCTTGCAACTGCGCGCGGCTGTCGGCGGGTATTCCAGCGCGGTATTTGCCGGTGAGCAGGCCGGACGCGAGCGGGCTCCAGGTGGTGAGGCCAAGGCCGATGTCTTCATAGAGCCGTTTGTATTCCTGCTCGACGCGCTTGCGGTGAAACAGGTTGTATTGCGGCTGTTCCATGACCGGCTTGTGCAGATGATGCCGCTCGGCGATTTCATACGCGGCGCGGATTTCTTCGGCGCTCCATTCGGAGGTGCCCCAGTACTGCGCCTTGCCGCGCGCGATCATGTCGCTCATCGCCCAGACCGTTTCCTCGATCGGCGTGTTCGGGTCGGGACGATGGCAGAACACGAGATCGACATAATCGAGCTGCAGGCGCTTGAGCGAACTGTCGATCGCGTTCATCAGGTACTTGCGGTTCAGCGTGTGGTACTGGTTCGGCGCTTCCGTCAGACCCCAGAAGAATTTCGTCGACACCACGTAGCTCACGCGCGGCCACGCCAGTTCCTTCAGCGCGTGGCCCATGATTTCCTCGGATTTGCCGCCGGCATAGACCTCGGCGTTGTCGAAGAAATTGACGCCGGCGTCACGCGCCGCGGCAAGCGATTCGCGCGCGGCGCGATGATCGACCTGGTTGCCGTAGGTGACCCACGAGCCGATGGACAGCTCGCTGACTTGCAGGCCTGAGCGGCCCAGACGTCGGAAATTCATGTCTCTCTCCTTGTTGGTGATGCACGAAAATTGAGGCGTGAAAATTGAGGCGTGAGTCGAGCCCGAAACGCAGGCCGGGATTGAGTCCGAAGCCGTCCAGTTTAAAGAGATACGGCTCGATGTGTGTTTTACCTCTGGAATTCACGGGGTTCATGCACAATAGCAAAGTTGGCCGCAATGCAGCATCGGCCGAACGGTCTATGCCGTTTGGCTGACTTCACGCCGCATGCGGCCTTGTGGTCTCATTGCTCATCAACTGCATGGAGGTTCCGGATGTCGTCTCTGAACACGAATCTGAATGGCAAGGTCGCTGTGGTTACCGGCGCGGCAAGCGGCATCGGCAAGCAGATCGCGCTGACTCTGTCCGCCTCGGGCGCGGCGGTCGCGATCGCCGACCTGAACCAGGACGGCGCGAACGCCGTGGCTGAAGAAATCAGGGCGGGCGGCGGCAAGGCAATCGGCGTGGCGATGGACGTCACGAACGAAGAGGCGGTCAACCAGGGCATCGACAAGGTTGCAGCGGAATTCGGCTCGATCGACATCCTCATCTCCAATGCCGGCATCCAGATCGTCAATCCGATCGAAAACTACTCGTTTTCGGACTGGAAGAAGATGCAGGCGATTCACGTTGACGGCGCGTTCCTGACCACCAAAGCGGCGCTCAAGCACATGTACAAGGACGATCGCGGCGGCATCGTGATCTACATGGGCTCGGTTCATTCGCATGAAGCCTCGCCGCTGAAGTCCGCCTACGTGACGGCCAAGCACGCGCTGCTCGGCCTCTCGCGCGTGCTCGCCAAGGAAGGCGCCAAGCACAACGTGCGCTCGCACGTGGTATGTCCGGGCTTCGTGCGCACGCCGCTGGTCGACAAGCAGATTCCCGAACAGGCAAAGGAACTCGGCATCAGCGAGGAAGACGTGATCAAGCGCGTGATGCTGGGCGGCACGGTCGACGGCATTTTCACGACGGTCGAAGACGTCGCGCAGACGGTGCTGTTCCTGTCCACGTTCCCGACGGCCGCGCTGACGGGCCAGTCCTTCATCGTGAGTCACGGCTGGTACATGCAATAAGGAGAGGCCCATGGCGCAACGCAATCTCAAGCGGGCGCGCGTGGGCGTGTCCGGCGACGGGGAGGGCGCCGGTCCGGCGCCGGCCACGCACCCGCGCCGGCATCTCCACTTGCCTAACTACGAAACCGTCGCGCTGATGCTGCAAGGCGGCGGCGCGCTGGGCGCCTATCAGGCGGGCGTTTTCCAGGGACTTTACGAGGCCGGCATCGAGCCCAACTGGCTGGCGGGCATTTCGATCGGCGCCTTGAATACGGCGATCATTGCGGGCAATCCGCCGGAAAAGCGCGTCGAGCGGTTGCTGCAATTCTGGGAAACGATCTGCCAGCCGGCCTTCGGGCCGCCGGTGCCGGCTTTCGTCGAACACGCGTTTTTCAATTCCAGCGAAGCCGTACGCAAGGCATTCACGGCGGCGCAGGCGATGAGCGCGATCGTCGAAGGGCAGCGGGGCTTTTTCGTGCCGCGCTTTCCGCCGCCGTTGCCCACGGTGTCCGGGCCGCCGCAAATGGCCAGCTACTACGACACCACGCCGCTGAAAGCCACGCTCGAATCGCTATGCGATTTCGACCGCATCAATTCGGGCGAGATACGTGTGTCGGTGGGCGCGGTCAATTGCGGCACGGGCAACTTCGAGTATTTCGACAATACGCATACGACGCTGCGGCCCGAGCATTTCATGGCGTCGGGTGCGTTGCCGCCGGGCTTCGCTGCAGTCGAGATCGACGGTCAGTACTATTGGGACGGCGGGCTGATGTCAAATACGCCGCTCTACGAGGTGATGCAATCCACGCCGCGCCGCGACACGCTTGCGTTTCAGGTCGATCTGTGGAGCGCGATCGGGCCGGTGCCGGACAGTCTCTCCGACGTACAGGGGCGCATGAAAGACATCCAGTATTCGAGCCGCACGCGTCTCGTGACCGACATGGTGCAGCGTTCGCAGCGCTTCCGGCATGTGCTGCGCGAGGTGCTGGACCGCGTGCCCGTCGAGCAGCGCGACGATCCGTGGTGCAAGCTGGCCGAAGATCTGTCGTGCTCGAAGCGCTACAACGTGATCCACCTGATTTACCGGCACAAGGAATACGAAGGCCACTACAAGGACTTCCAGTTCGGCCTGTCGACGATGCGCGAGCACTGGCAAAGCGGCCTCGAAGATATTCGCCATTCCCTCGAGCAGCCCGATTGGCTCGAGATGCCGGACAACGATGCGGGGTTCGTGACCCACGACATCCATCGGGATTCGCGCTGAGTTTGTATCGAGTTCGCGCTGGTGGGGTTGTTGCCGAAAGAGCCGAAGCATTGGCGCCAGCGCTACCATTGGCGCCAGCGCTACCTTTACTCAGGCAATAAAAAAAACGGCGCCCTTTTCAAAAAGGGCGCCGTTTTCATTGGCGTCTGCCATCCAGCGCAATCAAATACAGCGCGGCCAAGGTCCGCGCCGCGCAATGCCTTACTTCAGCACGTGAGCAATCGCGTTGGCGACCACGTCGAGATTACGCGTGTTGAGCGCAGCCACGCAGATGCGGCCCGTGCTCACCGCGTAGATGCCGAATTCTTCGCGCAGACGGTCCACTTGCGGTGCCGTCAGACCCGAGTACGAGAACATGCCGCGTTGCGCGTTCACGAAGCCGAAGTCGCGGTCGACGCCGGCTGCCTTCAGGCGCTCGACGAGGCCGTTGCGCATTGCGCGGATGCGCTCGCGCATTTCGCCCAGTTCGGCTTCCCACGTGGCGCGCAGTTCGGCCGATGCCAGAACCGCCGCGACTATCGAGCCGCCGTGCGTCGGCGGGTTCGAGTAGTTCGTGCGGATCACGCGCTTCAGTTGCGACAGCACGCGGGCCGATTCTTCCTGGCTGGCCGTGATGATCGACAGTGCGCCGACGCGCTCGCCGTACAGCGAGAACGACTTCGAGAACGACGACGACACGAACACGTTCAGTTCCGCTGCCGCGAAGAGGCGCACGGCTGCCGCGTCGGCTTCGATGCCGTCGCCGAAGCCCTGGTAGGCGATGTCGAGGAACGGCACGAGGTTGCGCGCCTTGACGACTTCGACCACCTGCTTCCACTGCTCGACGCTCAGGTCGACGCCGGTCGGGTTGTGGCAGCACGCGTGCAGCACGACGATGGTGCCGGCCGCGTAGCCGTTCAGCGCGCTCAGCATGCCGTCGAAGTTTACGCCGTGCGTTTGCGCGTCGTAGTACGGATACGATTCGACGACGAAGCCCGCGCCTTCGAACAGCGCGCGGTGGTTTTCCCAGCTCGGATCGCTGATCGCGACCTTGCTGGCCGGATTCACGCGCTTGAGGAAGTCCGCGCCGATCTTCAGCGCGCCCGTGCCGCCCAGCGCCTGCGCCGTGACGACGCGGCCCGCTGCGATCAGCGGCGAATCGTTGCCGAGCAGCAGCTTTTGCACGGCCGCATCGTAGGCGGCGATACCTTCGATCGGCAGATAACCGCGCGGCAGCGCGGCTTCGACGCGGGCCTTTTCCGCGTCGCGCACGGCGCGCAGCAGCGGAATCTTGCCTTCTTCATTGAAGTACACGCCCACCCCGAGGTTGACCTTGGTGGCGCGCGCATCGGCGTTGAAGGCTTCGTTCAGGCCCAGGATCGGGTCGCGGGGAGCAAGTTCGACGGCGGAGAACAGAGACATGATGGATGGGCAGCAGTAGTGAAAAGAGGGCGGCGTCGCGCGCGGGCGGCCTGGCTTCGGGCGTCGGCGGCGTTTCGGGCGTTTGGCGGGAATCTGGCGAAACACGCGGCGAAACGCACGGAGAAACACGCAAAACGAGGCCGGTCCATCGGGCAGCGGCGAGCGAGCGCAACTTCGCATTGTAACGAATCCGGCCGCGTTTTTCGTCCGCCAAGGCGGGCAACCGGCAATTATTTGCTTGAAAAACAGGCACGACGGGGCCACGTGTGGCAGCGGGCAATCCGCGCAGATCCCGTTTGGCGAAGAGGGAGCCCGGCGCCTGTTCTGCGTAACCGCGCTCGATCCCCGCTTCCCGCAACCCGTTAGAATGGTTCTTTGCTCCAAGGCCCGGTGCCGTCCCCATGTCCGAACACCATCTGACTGAAGCCGAAGACACGCTCGACGAATCGAAATTTGTCTCGTTCGAAGGCTCGCCGTTCCGGCTTTACCAGCCCTATCCGCCCGCCGGCGACCAGCCCACGGCCATCGACACGCTCGTCGAAGGCGTCGAGGACGGTCTCGCGTTCCAGACGCTGCTCGGCGTGACCGGCTCCGGCAAGACTTTCACGATGGCGAACACGATCGCGCGGCTCGGCCGCCCGGCCATCGTGTTCGCGCCGAACAAGACGCTCGCCGCGCAGCTCTATTCGGAGTTCCGCGAGTTCTTCCCGCACAACGCGGTCGAGTATTTCGTCTCGTACTACGATTACTACCAGCCGGAAGCGTACGTGCCGCAGCGCGACCTGTTCATCGAGAAAGATTCGTCGATCAACGAGCATATCGAGCAGATGCGGCTGTCGGCGACCAAGAGCCTGATGGAGCGGCGCGACGTCGTGATCGTCGCGACCGTCTCGGCCATCTACGGTATCGGCAACCCGTCCGAATATCACCAGATGATTCTCACGTTGCGCACCGGCGACCGGCTCGGCCAGCGCGACATCATCGCGCGGCTGATCGCGATGCAGTACAGCCGCAACGAAGCCGACTTCCAGCGCGGCTCGTTCCGCGTGCGCGGCGACACGATCGATATTTTCCCGGCCGAGCACGCCGAGATGGCCGTGCGCGTCGAACTGTTCGACGACGAAGTCGAAACGCTGCAGCTGTTCGATCCGCTCACCGGCCGCGTGCGGCAGAAAATTCCGCGCTTCACCGTGTATCCGTCGTCGCATTACGTGACGCCGCGCGACACCGTGCTGCGCGCGGTCGAGACGATCAAGGCCGAGTTGCGCGAACGGCTCGAATTCTTCTATGGCGACGGCAAGCTCGTCGAGGCGCAGCGGCTCGAACAGCGCACCCGCTTCGACCTCGAAATGCTCCAGGAACTCGGTTTCTGCAAGGGCATCGAGAACTACTCGCGGCACTTCTCGGGCGCGGCGCCCGGCGAGCCGCCGCCGACGCTCGTCGACTATCTGCCGCCCGACGCGATCATGATGCTCGACGAATCGCACGTGCTGATCGGCCAGTTGAACGGCATGTACAACGGCGACCGCGCGCGCAAGGAGAACCTCGTCGACTATGGCTTCCGGCTGCCGTCCGCGCTCGACAACCGGCCGCTCAAGTTCAACGAGTTCGAGCGCAAGATGCGCCAGGTCGTGTTCGTGTCGGCAACACCGGCCGACTATGAGAAGAAAACGGCCGGCCAGGTCGCCGAACAGCTCGTGCGCCCGACCGGGCTCGTCGATCCCGAGATCGAGGTGCGGCCGGCGCGCAGCCAGGTCGATGACGTGCTCGGCGAGATCAACGAGCGCATCAAGGTCGGCGATCGCGTGCTCGTCACGGTGCTGACCAAGCGCATGGCCGAGCAGCTCACCGAGTTCTTGGCCGATCACGGCATCAAGGTGCGCTATCTGCACAGTGACATCGACACGGTCGAGCGCGTCGAGATCATCCGCGATCTGCGCCTCGGCGCATTCGACGTGCTGGTCGGGATCAACCTGTTGCGCGAAGGGCTCGATATTCCCGAGGTGTCGCTCGTCGCGATTCTCGACGCGGACAAGGAAGGTTTCCTGCGCGCCGAGCGCTCGCTGATCCAGACGATCGGCCGGGCGGCGCGCAACGTGAACGGCAAGGCGATTCTCTACGCGGACAAGATCACCGACTCGATGCGCCGCGCGATCGACGAAACCGAGCGGCGGCGCGCGAAGCAGATCGCGTTCAACGTCGAGAACGGCATCACGCCGCGCGGCGTGGTCAAGCGGATTCGCGACATCATCGACGGCGTGTACAACGTCGACGAAGCGCGCGCCGAATTGAAAGAGCAGCAAACGCGCGCGAAATTCGAGGACATGTCGGAGAAGCAGCTTGCCAAGGAGATCAAGCGCCTCGAAAAGCAGATGATGGAGCACGCGAAGAATCTCGAATTCGAGAAGGCCGCGCAGACCCGCGACCAGTTGGCATTGCTGCGCCAGCGCGTGTTCGGCGCGAACGTCGGCGATCATGTGTCCGGCGTCGACTGACGCGCAGTTCATCCGGGGCGCGACCATACGCCGCGCCCCGTTCGTTGCACCCGCCCGCGAGCGACTCGCCCGCGCTCCCGCAGCCGCGCAATGCATGGCATCCGGGCCGGCGCCATCGCCGGTGTACCCCGGTTTCACTATCGCTCCCCATTTCCGCCGCCAGCACCCGTTCCCTTAAATCTGCCTTAAGACCCTGACGGCACAAGGCCTGGCGTGCGTTCGCGTTTGTTCTCCCCGGGGATAGATGATAAACTCGACCAATATTGAGAATGGTTCGCATTTAAATTTACATCTGGCTTGCGCGCACTGTTCCAATGGATTCGATTCCAGTCTGATAAAAACAAGGAGTTTCAATGCGGATTTCTTCATTTGCACGTGGCGGCGTAGCCGTGGCGGTCGCTGTCGCGGCGCTCTCGGTATCGGCTGCGGAATACCCGATCGGCAAGCAACAGATCCAGGGCGGCATGGAAATCGGTGCGGTCTACCTGCAGCCGATCACGATGGAACCCGAAGGCATGATGCGCAAGGCATCGGACTCGGATGTCCACCTCGAGGCCGACATCCATGCGGTCAAGAACAATCCGACCGGCTTCGCCGAAGGCGACTGGATGCCGTATCTGCAGGTGCATTACGAACTGACGAAGGCCGGCTCGAACCAGCCACTGAAGGGCGACCTGATGCCGATGGTCGCAAACGACGGTCCGCACTACGGCGACAACGTCAAGCT
The DNA here is from genome assembly GCF_017104985.1 of Paraburkholderia sp. Ac-20342. Taxonomy (NCBI): domain Bacteria; kingdom Pseudomonadati; phylum Pseudomonadota; class Betaproteobacteria; order Burkholderiales; family Burkholderiaceae; genus Paraburkholderia; species Paraburkholderia sp. Ac-20342. The sequence goes on from NZ_JAAGPQ010000095.1 coordinate 20,735, forward strand.
GCAAGGCCCGGGCAAGTACCACCTGAAGCTGATCGTCGAACCGCCGATGCAGATGGGCCATACGGCGTTCGGCCGCCACGTCGACAAGGAAACCGGCGTGGGTCCGTGGTTCAAGCCGTTCACGCTCGACTATGACTTCACCTTCGCCGGCATCGGCAAGAAGGGCGGCTATTAATTGCCGCGAAGCGACCGCGAGCCGCGCCGAGGATCGCGTCGCCGTGCCTGAACGCACGGTCGCGCGACGGCCGGGGCGGCTCGGTGAATGCAGCAGACGGCGCGCCGGCGTCCGGTGTGGTAGCCGGGGTCGGCGTGCCGTGTTTTCCGGAAAGGCTCATGGGAATCAACCGAAAGATTGCGATGCTCGCGGCGACGTTCTGGCTGGCGGGCGCGGCTCACGCAGCCGACCTGCCGACCTTCAAGCTCGAAATGAGCGACGGCAAGCTGAGCCCGGCGCGCATCGAAGTGCCGGCGGGGCAGCGCATCAAGATCGAGGTGCGCAACACCGGCAAGGGCGCGGCCGAATTCGAAAGCGTGCAGTTGCGCAAGGAGAAGGTATTGGCACCGGGCGCCGATTCGTTCGTCGTGATTGCGCCGCTCGAACCGGGCGAATACAAGTTTTTCGACGATTTCCACCAGCAGGCGCAGGGCGTGATCGTCGCGAAGTAAGCAGTGGCCTCGCACGCGCGCGGGGCAGCAGAAGTATCGAAGGAGAGCTTGAATGGGTCAGATTCTGTTCATCGTGTGGCGGGAAAGTGTCGAGGCGCTGCTGGTCGTCGGCATCCTGTACGCGTGGTTGAAAAACGGCGACGACGACGCGCGCCGCGGCCTGCCGTACCTGTGGGGCGGTGTGGCGGCCGGGATTATCGCGGCGGTCGCGCTTGGTGCGGCGCTGGTCGGTTTCACCGAGGTGCTGTCCGGCGACGCGCAGGACTACTTCCAGACCGCGATGGTGCTGATCGCCTGCGTGCTGATCGTGCAGATGGTGCTGTGGATGAAGCAGCATGGCCGCACGCTGAAACGCGACATGGAACAGTCGCTGCAAAAGAGCCAGCGCGATTCGAACTGGTGGGGCGTCGCGGTGCTGGTCGCGCTGGCGATCGCGCGCGAAGGCAGCGAAACGGTGATCTTCCTGTACGGCCTCGGCTTCGGCCAGTCGGGCCACGTCGACGGCAGCCAGATGCTGGCCGTGGCGATTGGTCTCGCGCTCGCGTTCCTGACCTTCTACGTATTGCAGCTCGGCGGCAAGATCTTCTCGTGGCGGCTCTTTTTCCGCGTCACCGAAATCATGCTGCTGTTCCTCGGCGCGGGCCTGTTCCAGACCGGCGTCGACAAGCTGATCGACAAGGAAATCCTGCCGACGCTCGTCGACCAGTTGTGGAATTCGTCGGCGATCCTTGACGATTCGAGCACCTTCGGCTCGCTCGTCGCGACGCTGACCGGCTATCGCGCGCATCCGGCGCTGATGAACCTGATCGCCTACGCGGTCTATTGGGGCGTCGTCTGGTGGCTCGTGCGCCGCGCAACCCGCAAGCCGGCGCAGCAGGCAGCCGGGCGCGCGGCATGAGTACCGTGATGGCGCCGCGGCCGGGCCGTCTCGCGGCGGCCGGCCAGTGGATGCAGCGTCACGGCGCGGCGATCCGCGGCATCCAGTGGATCGTGGTCGCGGTGTACGCGTTCCTGATTATCGTGCCCGCGCTGATGCCGCTGCCCGACGACACCGCGCATCTGTGGAACAACCTGACGCTCGCCGCGCAGTTCGTGTTCTGGGGCATCTGGTGGCCGTTCGTGCTGCTGTCGATGGTGATGCTCGGGCGCGTCTGGTGCGGCGTGCTGTGCCCCGAAGGCGCGCTCGCCGAATTCGCGAGCAGGTTCGGCCGCGGCCGCGCGATTCCGCGCTGGATGCGCTGGGGCGGCTGGCCCTTCGTCGCGTTCGGCATCACGACGATCTACGGGCAGATGGTGAGCGTCTACCAGTACCCGAAAGCGGTGCTGCTGGTGCTCGGCGGCTCGACCTTCGCGGCGATCGTGATCGGCCTGCTGTACGGACGCGAGAAGCGTGTCTGGTGCAAGTATCTGTGCCCCGTCAACGGGGTTTTTGCGCTTCTGGCGCGCCTTGCGCCGTTTCACTACAAGGTCGACGAAGACGCCTGGCGCCGCTCGTACACGAACGGCGAGCACGGGCATCGCGTGATTCCGATCAACTGCGCGCCGCTCGTGCCGTTGCGCAACATGAAGGGTGCGGCGGACTGCCATATGTGCGGCCGTTGCAGCGGACACCGCGACGCGATTGCGCTGACGTGGCGCAAGCCGTCGTCGGAAGTGGTGCAACTGGGCGACAAGAAGGCGAACCCGTGGGACACCGCGCTGATCCTCTACGGCCTGCTCGGCATCGCGATCGGCGCGTTCCACTGGACTGCCTCGCGCTGGTTCATCGATCTGAAGATGTTCGCCGCGACATGGCTCGTCGATCACGACATCACGTGGCCGCTCGACACCAACGCGCCGTGGTTCCTGTTCACGCATTATCCCGAGCAGAACGACGTGTTCTCATGGCTCGACGGCTCGCTGCTGATCGGCTACATTCTCGCGACGGCGCTCGTCTACGGCACCGCGCTGCTGCTGTTGCTGATGGGCGCGACGCGCATGCTCGGGCGCTTTGACGCAACGCGGCTGCATCATCTGACGCAGGGGCTGATTCCGATTGCCGGCGCGGGCGTGTTCCTCGGCCTTTCGGCGACGACGCTGTCGTTGCTGCGCGCCGAACACGTGCCGCTGTGGTGGGCGTCGGATCTGCGCATCGCGATTCTGGTGATTTCGAGCCTGTGGAGCGCGTGGCTCGCGTGGCTCGTCACGCGCCGCTATAGCGAGCGCTTCGTGCCGCGCGCGCTGGCGCTGCTGTGGTTCGTCGCGGCGCTGGCCGTGGTGAATAGCGCGTGGTGGCTGATGTTCTGGGGCTGGGCGTCGAAGTAGTAGGCGGGAAGTAGGCGAGCGGCGCGCGCCGGCGGCTTCGCGGACTGCCCGGCGTCGGTGCTCGCTCCGCGCAGCCGCCGGCCGACGCGCAGCGCAGCGAACCGTATCGGCCAAAGGAAAAACCGGCAAAGAAAACCCTAGGCGGAAAACCGCAGCACCAAACAGAAAGCCGTGGGATGTCACCATCCCACGGCTTTTCCATTTTTCCGATTCAGCGACACGCGATGTTTGGCGCATCCGCTATCCAGTGAGAACCAAAAAAGCGGCCTGGCTTGCTGCGACGGCTGGCTTGGTGTCTGCACGAAGGGGTCTAGTTCTCGCGTGCAAGCCGTCGTGGCTGGCTAATGCCTAACACCTCTCTGGGAGGTGGTCCCCACAATACCCTGTACTGACCTCTCGTTCCTTACTTCGTCAGAATCAGCTTGCCCAGCCGCGTGGCACGCAACTGGTAGGTCTCGCCGTTATGGACGATGCTGACGTGACTATGACCCTGTAGCAACGCGTCGCTGCGCACGACCCGCTCCTGTGTCTCGCCCGGAGCGTTCTTGCGATCCGGGGCCGGCTTGGCCGATGCGTTGGCCGTCGACGACGTTTTCGGGCGGCTGGTCAGCGCGGCCGCCGGGCGGCGCAGGCCGAGCGTAGAGGAGCGGTTCAGATCGGTCATTCGTTTGAGCTGTTCGTCGATTCGATGGATTTGATTCTAAATGATAACTATTCCTATTTACAAGATAGAGTAATTTATCGGATTTGACTTCCGATAGGTAGGGGGGCGACGCGCCCTGCGAGGATCGAGGGCCGTCGTGGTCACGGCCCTGCGTGGCGTGGCGTGGCACGGGCAGGGCGCCCGCGCGTCATTCAATGCAACGGTCCCGGTTTCTGCTTCGCTACTACGTATTGGCGGATCAGCCGTACCGTGTCGATATCGTTCTCGCGATACGCCGACTTGACGATCTCCTGCGTTTGCACGGCGTCCTGATCGGTCGAGACGGGCAGCGTGGTCGCATACTCGAAACGCAGGAAGAGCTGCAATTCGTCGGGCTGCTCGATCGTCATCGTGAGCGAGCCGCCGACGTGGTCCGCGGTCGGCAGGATGTCGTAGCGCACGCTGCGGCTTTCTTCGAGCGTGACACGGTCGCGCACGGTGGCCTGGCCGTAGTGCAGTTCGCGTTCGAGGACATTGCCTTCGCGCGACAGGATCGTACAGCTGTCGAGGCCCATCACGAACAGTTGCGGCTGCTCGGCGCGCAGCACGAGTCCTTCCCACAACTGTTCGCGGGTCATCGAGTCGACGAAGGGATTCAACGGATCGTTGATCTGGATAAGGTGTTCGAAATTCAAGACGGCTGCGTCCTATGAAAACATTGCAAACGTTGCGATATCCACCGACCTCTGTCGATCTCCGCGGCCCGCTTGCGCGGGCTCGTCCGCCGGACGTCCGTCACGCGACGGCGAGGGCGGAGCGGATCGAGATCGTATGCGTGAGGATCTTGTGGACCGGACACGCATTGGCAATCTGCAGAAGCCGTTCCCGCTGCTCGTCGGACAAGTCGCCTTCGAGCACGATCTGACGGTCGATCGTGGAGCCGGCGTCGCCGGTTTCCAGCGAGAGCTTCACGCGCACGCCGGCCAGCGGCCATTCCTTACGTTGCGCGTACATCTTCAGCGTGATCGACGTGCAGGCGCCGAGGCTCGACAGCAGCAGCGAGACGGGTGTCGGGCCGCGATCGCCACCGCCGAGCGATGCGGGTTCGTCGGCGAGCCACGTGTGCCTGCCGTCGTCGAAACTGACCTGGAAGTTCGTCGAGCCGATGTGGGCGGTGACGGTGGACTCTGCCATGCGTGCTCCTCTGCGGGGACGAAAAAAGCGCCGCGCGTCGCGGTTCGTTGCAACGAACCCGCGGGCGGCGCGACTCAAAGCGTTATTGTGACCGAATTTACAGGCGTTCGCGGCGTGGTCGGCCAAGGCAGCGGCGGGTTTCAGTGCGTAATCGCGCCCATCCGGCCGGCCTGGTAATCGAGCACCGCCTGGCGGATCTCGCCCTCGCTGTTCATGACGAACGGGCCGTAGCGCACCACCGGCTCCTTGAGCGGTACGCCGCCGAGCAGCAGCACTTCGAGCGGCTCCTCGCCGGCCGAGAGCGTGACCGCGTCGCCGTCGTCCTCGAACACGACCATGGTTTGCGCGGCGATTTCGCGACGCGCCTCGCCTTCGCCGTAGATGCCCTTGCCGGACAGCCCGTAAGCGAACACGCGATAGTCGGCCGGCACGGGCTGGCGGATCGTCGCGCCCGGCTGCAGCGAAAAATGCTGATAGAGGATCGGCGTGCGCGTTTCGATGGCGGCTTTCACGCCGAGCGCTTCGCCCGCGATCACCTTCACGCGCACCTTGCCGTCCGCGGAGGTCGCGACGGGGATGCTCGCCGACGGGACTTCCTGGTAGCGCGGCGCGATCATTTTGTCGCGGCGCGGCAGATTCACCCACAATTGCAGGCCATGCACGCGCCCGCCTGTGCGCACGAACGCCGGGTCCGGCATTTCGCTATGCACGACGCCCGCGCCGGCGGTCATCCATTGCACGTCGCCGGCGTGCAGCGTGCCGGAGTGGCCCGCCGAGTCCTTGTGGCCGAACTGGCCTTCGAGCACGTACGTGACCGTCTCGAAGCCGCGATGCGGGTGATCGGGCGCGCCCTTGGCCTCGCCAGGCGCGTAGTCGACCGGCCCCATTTCGTCGAGCAGCAGGAACGGATCGAAATCCATTAAAAGACGCGTCGGAAACGGCCGGTGGACGATAAATCCGCCGCCTTCAACGGTGCGAACCGACGGGAACGTGCGTTCGATCGTGCGTGTCGTGCTCATCAATATCACCTTGAAAAATGGGGAATAGCGTTATTTTTGAAACATGAGGCTATTATAGGGACCGTTTTTCACGGTACCAGCCACCTTCAAGCAATGGATTGTTCTGCTAACGGAACGATGAGATGAAGATCGATTCTCACAACCTGAACGACCTCATGTACTTTTCGCAGGTCGTCGAACATGGCGGATTTTCCGCTGCCGAGCGCGTGCTAGGCATTTCCAAATCGCGTCTGTCGCGGCGGCTCACGGAGCTGGAGGCGTCGCTCGGCGTGCGCCTGCTGCAGCGCTCCACGCGCAAGCTCGCGCTGACCGAGGCCGGCCAGCTCTTCTATCAGCACTGTCAGGCGATGCTGAGCGAGGCGCAGGCGGCGGTCAACGTGGTGCAGCAACTGCGCTCGTCGCCGCGCGGCACCGTGCGCGTGAGCGTGCCGGTCACGATTTCGCAGACCATCCTGTCGGTCATCCTGCCGGAGTTCATGCACCGCTATCCCGAGGTGCGCGTCATCATGCGCGTGACGAATCGCGTGGTCGACCTGTTCGAGGACGCGATCGACGTCGCGCTGCGCGTGCGCTCCGATCCGCCCCAAAACGCCAACATCGTCGTGCGGCCGCTGTGGCGCACGCAGCAGATGCTGGTCGGTGCACCGAGCCTTTTGCAGCAGAATGCACCGCCGCTGACGCCGGCCGACCTGAGCCGCTTCGAAACGCTCGACGTGCCGACGAGCGACGGCCGCCACGTCTACAACCTGATCTCGCCCGACGGCACGCGCCATGTGCACGAACATGAGCCGCGCCTCGTGACCGCCGATCTGATGACGATCCGCGAGGCGGTGCTCGCGGGCGTCGGCATCTCGGCGCTGCCGGAGATGATGTACGGCGCCGCATTGCGGGCAGGGCAGTTGTCGCCGGTGATGCCGGGCTGGAGTTTTCCGACGCCGCAGCTGTACGCGGTGTTCGTCTCGCGCCAGGGGATGGTGCCGGCCGTGCGGGCGTTCGTCGATTATCTGGTCGAGATGCTCGATCAGGATTCTGGCACGCACATCATGGGTGAGTGCCCGGTGCGCGACGAAAAGGTGGCGCAGGCGGCGTCCACGGCTGCCTCGGCAGTTGTCTCATAGCGCCCGCATCGCCCGCGCGTCAGCCGTATCGCGTCGCGCAAATCGTTTTTAGCATTTAAGCGCGGCCTGTCATGGTTACTTTCAATGGCCGTTTGCTTGAATGCGCGCGCCCTCGGGCCTATAGTGAAATCCCTTCGCTAAGGAGTCTCTTATGCGAAAACTCATGGCCGCTATCATAGCGGGCCTGATAGGGCTGACCGCGCTGTCCGTGTCGAGCACGGCTGTCGCATGCGGTGATAGGAGCTATCAGTCTTCGGCCGATGGCAAATGATCCCGCCGCCCGAAGGCGCCGAGTGCGCACAAAAAAAGGCCTTCATCTGACGATGAAGGCCTTTTACTTTTTGGCTCTTGTTTTTTTAGCCCCTGTACAAGGGGCTTTTTTGCGTTTTCACACCGATGCGGCGTTACTTCGCTTTGGGCTGCGTGACGAAGCCGATCTTCGTGAGACCGCCTGCCTGCGCCGCCGACATCACCTGCGCGACTTTCTCGTACGGCACCTTGCGGTCCGCATCGAGATGCAGTTCCGGCTGCGGGTTCGCCTGCGCGGCCGCCGCGATCTTCGCGGCAAGCGCCGCGTCGTCGACCTTGGTGCTGTCCCACAGCACGTTGCCGTCCGCGTCGATCGACACCGTCACCTGCGCGGGCTTCGTGTCTTCCTTCTGGCTGCTCGCGTGCGGCAGATCGATCTTGACCGCATGACGGATCACCGGAATCGTCACCATGAAGACGATCAGCAGAACCAGCATCACGTCGACGAGCGGCGTCATGTTGATCTCGTTCATCAGGCCGTCGTCATCGTCTCCGGCGAAAGGGCTCATTGCCATCGGAATGCCTCGTCGATCAGTTGGCGCGGGTCGCGAGACGCAGGCCGTCGCGGCTACGCTTGGACGACGACAGGCGCGCGCCCGTCACGAAGAACGCATGCAGGCCGTGCGCGAAGCGGGAGAGCTTCGCGACGATCGCCTTGTTGGCGCGCGTGAGCGCGTTGTAGCCGAGCACGGCCGGAATCGCGACGAACAGGCCGAACGCGGTCATGATGAGCGCCTCGCCGACCGGGCCGGCGACCTGGTCGATCGACGACTGGCCGCTCGCGCCGATCGCGAGCAGCGCGTGATAGATGCCCCACACCGTGCCGAACAGACCGACGAACGGCGCCGTGCTGCCGATCGACGCGAGAATCGCGAGGCCGCTCTGCATGCGCGCGACGCTTTCGTCCATCGTGTCCTTCAGGCAGCGTGTGATCCAGTCCGACACGTCCATGCGGTCATGCAGATGCGGCTGCGTTTGATGATGATGGTCGGCCGCTTCCTGGCCCGCCAGCGCGAGCGCGAGGAACGGATTGTCCTGCGGCGTCGAGGAACCGGCGCCGAGCTTTTCCACGCCGTCGGCGAGATCGTCCGAATGCCAGAACGCCTGCTCGGCGTTCTTCGTGAGACGCTTCAGGCGCATCACGTTCCAGCTCTTGACCACGATCACGCTCCACGACATCACCGACATGATCAGGAGCGCAAGCGCGATGCCGCGCGTCACGAAATCCCCTTGCGCCCACACGTGCGCCAATCCGTAGTTTTGCATTGCAATTCCCTGTTTTTGAAAGCTGCTTCAATCGGTCAGATTGAAGTTGAAAGGCTGGGTGTACACGGCCCGCACCGGCTGGCCGTTCTCGAGATAGGGCTTGCAGGCGCTCGCGCGCACGGCGGAGACCGCGGCGTCGTCGAGGCGGCTGAAGCCGCTGCTTTTCTTCAACTCGACGCTCTCGAGCTTGCCCGTCAGACCGACCACGAAGCGCACGTACGCCGTGCCGGATTCGCCGCGCCGTTTCGACAGCATCGGGTACTCGGGCTGCGCGATGTTGCAATCGATGTGCGAGACGTTCTTCGGCGCGGCGATTTCCATCGTCTGCCGGCCGATCGGCGGCGCTGCCGCGGCGGGCGGCGGCGCGGCTTC
>NZ_JAAGPQ010000096.1:0-28262 GCF_017104985.1 Paraburkholderia sp. Ac-20342
CGGCCAGCGTGCCGCCCGCTGGGTGCTCGGGCAGCAAGCCGCCGTCCAGCACCACGCCGATACAGCCGATCAGCGCCTCGGCGCCCGTCACGACCGGGCGCCGCCGCGCGCGCAGCGCGAGCCGCGACACGCCGAGCACGAACGCGGCGCTGAATACGACCACCGCCGCGATCAGCGGCAAGGGGATGCCGTAGCCGGGCACGTCGGTATCGATCAGCATCATCGCGCCGATCACGAACGCGACCACGCCGCCGAAGCCGAGCGAGCCGAAGGTCGGCAAAAACGCCTCGCCGATCAGGAACGCGATGCCGAGAAACACGAGCCCGAGGCCGACGTAGCTGACGGGCAGCATCTGCATCGCGAACAGGCCGAGCAGCAGGCTGATCGCGCCGACCACGCCGGGCAGCACGAAGCTCGGATTGGCGAATTCGAAGAACAGGCCGTACATGCCGAGCATGAGCAGGATCAGCGCGACGCTCGGGTCGGTGATCACGGCGAGAAAGCGGTTGCGCCAGTCGGGTTCGAGCACGACGAGCGGCGCGTGGGCGGTGTGCAGCGTGATGCTGCCGCCCGTCGTCGCGACGGTGCGGCCGTTCAGCTGGCGCAGCAGGTCGGGCACGTCGCGCGCGACGACGTCGACGACGTGCTGCGCGAGCGCTTCCTCGTCGGACAGGCTCACGGCTTCGCGGACCGCGCGCTCGGCCCAGTCGGCGTTGCGCCCGCGCATCTGCGCGAGGCCGCGGATGTAGGCGGCCGCGTCGTGGACCTGCTTGCGCAGTTCGGTCGATTGGGTGTCGAGGGGGAGTGCGCTCGCGGCGGGCGATGGTGGTGTCGCGGCAGGCTCGGCTGCGGCTGCGGCGGTGGCGGGCGCCGATGCGCCTGAGGTGCCTGATGAACCCGATGCCAGGGGGCCGGACGCTGACGGACCGGACGCACTGCCTGACAAGGCGCGCATGTCCGGCAATCCCGGCGTACCCGGTGTTCCCGGCGTACCCGGTAAAGCTGGCGCGCTCGGCGCACCGCCGCCCGCGGGCGGCTCGGCCCCGCCGATCCCTATCTGGATCGGTGTCGCGGCGCCGAGGTTGGTGCCTGGCGCCATCGCCGCGATATGGCTTGCGTAGACGATATAGGTGCCGGCGCTCGCGGCCCGCGCGCCGCTCGGCGCGATGAAGGTCGCGACCGGCACCGGCGAGCCGAGGATCGCCTTGATGATCTGCCGCATCGACGTATCGAGCCCGCCCGGCGTATCGAGTTGCAGCACCGCGAGTTGCGCGCGCTGATTCGCGGCGCGTTGCAGGCCGCGCACGATGAAATCGGCGCTGGCCGGCCCGATCGCGCCGTTCACCGGAATCACGACGACGCTGTTCGCGGTGGCCGCCGCGTCAGGGGCGGCATGGGCCGTTTGCACCAGCGCGAAGCCTTCGCGCGCCGAAAATCCGGCCGCGAGCCCGGACGTCAATCCGGCCGCGAACCTGGCGGTGGGGCCGGCGGTGAATCCGGATGCCAGCCCAATCGCCAAGGCCAACGCCAACGCGAACCCCACCGGCAACAGCACCCCGCGCGCGCCGATGGTGCGCATCAACCGGCGCGCCGCACCGCCGCGGATAAGCGGCCTGCGCGAACCGGACTGCCGGAGCGGAAAACGCGTGGACGTGTTCATCGCCGACGGCCACCGCGCCCGCCGCTTAAGTCCGGCGAGCGCGGGCCGATACCTCGATCAAGGCTGGCCTGTTGCCTCTTAAAGCTTAGTCCGATTCCGCGCGGCGCGTGAGGCGCGTGAGGCCGGCACCGCTTGCCGGGCGATAGTCGGCCGGCCGCATGCCGGTCCATTTGCGGAACGCGCGATGAAACGCGCTCGGTTCCGCGAAGCCGACCGCGTTGGCGATGTCGGCGATCGTGCGGTGGGTGCGCTGCAATTCCGCGATCGCGATGTCGCGCCGCAGCGCGTCCTTGATCGATTGATACGTATAGCCTTCCTGCTTCAGATGCCGCCGCAGCGTTGCCTCGGCGACGTGCAGACGCGCGGCCATCTGGTCGGCGGCGGGCCAGTTCGCCGTCGGCAGCGCGCGCAGCGTCTTGCGCACGCGCGCGGCGAGCGAGCCGGCATTGCGGTATTTGACGATGAAGTTGCCCGGCGCATCGCGCAGAAACGCACGGGCCGAGCGCGCGGTCTGGATCACGGGCAGGTCGAGAAACGCCGGTTCGAGATCGACGTACGACTCGGGTTCGTCGAAATGCATCGACTCGCAGAACATCAGCCTGTATTCGTGAGCGGCGGGCGGCGCGGCGCAGCGAAAGCGCGCTTCGAGCAGCGGAATGCGCCGTCCGACGAGCCAGCACACGAGGCCGTACACGAGGATGAAATACGTGGCGTACGCGAACATCGCCGGTGCGGGCGCGCCGGGTCGTTCGACGAATTTCAGCCTCACGCGCTGACGCGTGTCCCGCAGTGAGCCCGTTCCGGGCGCTGCTTCAACCTTCGTTGCGGCACCCGTTTCGGCATTCGTTTCGATGACCGCACCGAGGTCGTCGAGCACGAGCCGCATGAAGCCGACCGCGCGCGCGAGCGCCTGCGCGCCGTTGCGTGCGCCGAGCGCCATCTGCGTCATCGCGACGAAGCTGCCGCTTTTCATCGGATGCGAGTCCTGGCCGAAGAATTCGTCGTCGAGGGCGCGCGCGATGCCGGTCCAGAGCGCACCGTATTGCGCCGACGACACGCGGCTTTTCGGCGACGCGAGCATCGGCGCGGCGATGCCGGCCGCCTCGGCAAGAGGCAGCGCATCGAAGCCGCGCGCCCTCGCGAGCGCGAGCGTTTCCTCGACGAGACTGACGGAGATCGTGCCTTTGTCGCTTTTCATGGGGGGGCGGGTCGATGCCGGCCGAGCGGGGCCGAATCTGGCAAAAGCGCTCAGTGGTGCATGGTGGCGATGCGCAAAATCCCTGTAAACACGGGGCACCGCGTATGCGCATAGTAACAGTATGGCAAAAGCGCTCAACAACAATGAGCGCAGCGAGCATCGAGAGACGCGCCCGGCTTGCCTACACTACAGCGGCAAGCCATGAGCGACGGCGGGGGGCGCGAGCGGGCACCGCGAGCACTTCGAGCCTCGTTCGCACACCCCGGGACGCAGGCATGGACAGTTTCTACACCGACGAACAACGGATGATTCGCGACGCCGCGCGCGACTTCGCCACCGGTTGCCTCGCGCCGCACGCGGCGCAATGGGATCGCGACGCGCAACTGCCGGCCGGCGTCGTCGCGCAGATGGGCGAACTCGGCTTGCTCGGCATGATCGTGCCGTCCGAGTGGGGCGGCTCCTACACCGACTACGTTGCCTACGCGCTCGCGCTCGAAGAGATCGCGGCCGGCTGCGCAGCCTGCGCGACGCTGATGAGCGTGCACAACTCGGTCGGCTGCGGGCCGATCCTCAATTTCGGCAGCGCCGCGCAGAAGGAGCGCTATCTGCGCGACCTCGCGACCGGCCGTACGATCGGCGCGTTCTGCCTGACCGAGCCGCAGGCCGGCTCCGAGGCGAACAATCTGCGCACGCGCGCGGTGCCGCGCGACGGCCACTGGATTCTCAACGGCAGCAAGCAGTTCGTGACCAACGGCGCGCGCGCGAACCTCGCGATCGTGTTCGCCGTGACCGATCCGGAGCGCGGCAAGCGCGGCCTGTCCGCGTTTATCGTGCCGACCGATACGCCGGGCTTCAAGGTCGGCAAACCGGAGCACAAGCTCGGCATTCGCGCGTCCGACACCTGCCCGATTTCGCTCGACGACTGCGCGGTGCCCGCCGCGAATCTGCTCGGCGAGCCGGGCGAGGGCCTGCGCATCGCGCTGTCGAATCTCGAAGGCGGGCGCATCGGCATCGCGGCGCAGGCGGTCGGCATCGCGCGGGCCGCGTTCGACGCCGCGCGCCGCTACGCGAGCGAGCGCGAGCAGTTCGGCAAGCCGCTCCGGGACCATCAGACGATCGCCAATATGCTCGCGGACATGGCGACGCGTCTGAATGCCGCGCGCCTGCTCGTGCATCACGCGGCGCGGCTGCGCTCGGCGGGGCGGCCGTGTTTGTCGGAGGCGTCGCAGGCGAAGCTGTTCGCCTCGGAACTGGCCGAGGAAATCTGCTCGAACGCGATCCAGATTCATGGCGGCTATGGCTATCTGGAGGATTACGCGGTCGAGCGGCATTACCGCGATGCACGCATCACGCAGATTTACGAGGGGACGAGCGAAGTGCAGCGGATGGTGATCGCGAGGCATGTTTGAGCGCAAAATAGCCTGGCCGTGGGTCGTTCGCGGCGGGCATGTGGCAACCTCGGCGGCAACTACGGCAAAAAATGGAGCGCGCAGCGCGCCATGCGCGACTGCTTTGCATGGGATCGGAGTAAGCGCTGAAACGCCAACTCCGGATCGACAACTAAAGCGCTAACTCTGATCGACCGCGTTGCATGGGATCAGAATAAGCGCTGAAGCGCTAACTCAGATCGACATTGGAGACGACGATGACAGCAGCGAAAGCCTTTCTCGACGCGCGCGATCTGCTCTTGCGCCATCGGATCGACTACGAGCGCGCGTATCGCGAATTCGCCTGGCCGACGCTGGGCGAGTTCAACTGGGCGCTCGACTACTTCGACGCAATCGCGCGCAACAACGACAACCCCGCGCTGTGGATCGTCGACGATCCGTCCAGCGACGGCCTGCGCCTCTCCTATGCGCAGATGTCGGAGCGCTCCGCGCGCATGGCGAATTTCCTGCGCGGCGCCGGTGTCGGCCGTGGCGACCGCGTGCTGCTGATGCTGCCGAACCGCGTCGAACTGTGGGACGTGATGCTCGCGGCGATGAAGCTCGGCGCGATCGTGCTGCCCGCCACCACCCAGCTTTCCGCCGACGACGTGCGCGACCGCGTGCAGATCGGCGGCGCGAAGTTCGTGGTGGCCGATAGCGCCGAACTCGCCAAGTTCGACACGCTCGACGTGCCGCTCACGCGCTTCTCGGTTGGCACGCCGCGCGAAGGCTGGACCGATCTCGCCGCCGCCCGCGAGGCATCGCCGCACTTCGCGCCCGACGGCGTCACGCGCGCGAGCGATCCGCTGCTGCTGTACTTCACGTCCGGCACGACGTCGAAGCCGAAGCTCGTCGAGCACACGCACGAGAGCTACCCGGTCGGCCATCTGTCGACGATGTACTGGATCGGCCTGCAGGCGGGCGACATCCACTGGAACATCAGTTCGCCGGGCTGGGCCAAGCACGCGTGGAGCTGCTTCTTCGCGCCGTGGAACGCGCAGGCCTGCGTGTTCGTGTTCAACTTCGCGCGCTTCGTGCCGAAGGACACGCTCGATGCGCTCGTGCGCTTCAACGTGACCACGCTGTGCGCGCCGCCCACCGTGTGGCGCATGCTCGTGCAGGAGCACCTCACCGATTATCCGGTCAAGCTGCGCGAGATCGTCGGCGCGGGCGAGCCGCTCAATCCCGAGATCATCGAGCGCGTGAAGCACGCATGGGGCATCACGATTCGCGACGGCTTCGGTCAGACCGAAACCACCTGCCAGATCGGCAACTCGCCGGGGCAGCCGGTCGTGCCGGGCTCGATGGGTCGTCCGCTGCCGGGCTACACGGTCGAACTGCTCGATGCCGACGATCAGCCGGTCAGCGAGGGCGAGATCGCCTTGCCGCTCGCCAAGCGGCCGCTCGGTCTCATGACGGGCTATGCGAACAACGCGAACGCGACGGCCCAGGCGATGCGCGACGACTTCTATCGCACCTCCGATGTCGCGCTGCGCCGCGACGACGGCTACTACGTGTACGTCGGCCGCGCCGACGACGTGTTCAAATCGTCCGACTACCGGCTGAGCCCGTTCGAACTCGAAAGCGTGCTGATCGAGCACGAGGCGATCGGCGAGGCGGCCGTCGTGCCGAGCGCCGACGCCGTGAAGCTGTCGGTGCCGAAGGCGTTCGTCACCGTGCGCCAGGGCTACGTGGCCGGGCCCGAACTGGCGCGCGCGGTGTTCGCGTTCTCGCGCGAAAAGCTCGCGCCGTACAAGCGGATTCGCCGCCTGCAATTCAGCGAATTGCCGAAGACGATCTCCGGCAAGATTCGCCGCGTCGAATTGCGGCGCCGCGAAATGGAGCGTGCGGCCGAACCCGCGCGTCTGCCCGACGAGTACTGGGAAGAGGATTTTCCCGACCTGCGTTGATCGTTGGGGGCGAGTCTCCGGAGCGTCTTTGGAACGTCAGCCGGTTGATCGTGCTGTCTGTTTGCGGGGCCGCTTGTCAGCATGATTTATCAGCACGATTTGTCAGGGCGGCTCGCAGGCTCGCTGCCCGGATCGCTTCCAGACTCGCTTGCCGGCCCGCTCACAGGATTGTTTATCGGCCCTCGTGTCGCTTCGTCCGCATCCCCATGCCGACGCGAGGCCCACGCTTTTTCCTTCCCATCGCCGTCCGGCCGCCGCGCGGCCATCGCACAGGAGTTTCAGCATGAGCATCGTTGCTTCGAACGCTTCGAACGAGAGCGGCTGCGCCGCCGCCGCTGGCGCCGTCTCCACCGTCAAGCTGCTGATCGACGGCGAATTCGTCGAATCGCAGACGACCGAGTGGCGCGACATCGTCAACCCGGCGACGCAGGCGGTGCTCGCGCGCGCGCCGTTCGCGACCGTTGCCGAAGTCGATGCCGCCGTGCGCAGCGCGCAGGCCGCGTTCAGGACCTGGAAGGACACGCCGGTCGGCGCGCGCATGCGCATCATGCTCAGGTACCAGGCACTGATTCGCGAGCATATGCCGCGCATCGCGAAGACGCTTTCCGCCGAGCAGGGCAAGACGATTCCCGATGCCGAAGGCGACATCTTCCGCGGTCTCGAAGTGGTCGAACATGCCTGCTCCATCGGCACCTTGCAGCAGGGCGAATTCGTCGAGAACGTCGCGGGCGGCGTGGATACCTACACGCTGCGTCAGCCGCTCGGCGTATGCGCCGGCATCACGCCGTTCAACTTCCCGGCGATGATCCCGCTGTGGATGTTCCCGATGGCGCTCGTCTGCGGCAACACGTTCGTGCTGAAGCCGTCCGAGCAGGACCCGCTCTCGACGATGCAGCTCGTCGAACTCGCGCTCGAAGCCGGCGTGCCGAAGGGCGTGCTCAACGTCGTGCATGGCGGCAAGGAGGTGGTCGATGCGCTCTGTACGCACGAACTCGTGAAGGCGATTTCGTTCGTCGGCTCGACGGCGGTCGGCACGCACGTGTACCGCCTCGGCAGCGAGCACGGCAAGCGCGTGCAAGCGATGATGGGCGCGAAGAATCACGCGGTCGTGCTGCCCGACGCGAACCGCGAGCAGACGCTCAATGCGCTCGCGGGCGCCGCGTTCGGCGCGGCGGGGCAGCGCTGCATGGCGACTTCGGTCGCGGTGCTGGTCGGCAGCGCGCGCGAGTGGCTGCCCGAACTCGTCGCGAAGGCGCAGACGCTGAAGGTCAACGCGGGCCACGAGCCCGGCACCGACGTCGGCCCGGTGGTGTCGCGCGCGGCGAAGCAACGCATTCTCGGCTTGATTGACGCGGGCGTGAAGGAGGGCGCGACGCTCGCGCTCGACGGCCGCGATGTGCGGGTGCCCGGCTACGAGCAGGGCAACTTTATCGGCCCGACCGTGTTCAGCGACGTGACGACCGGCATGGAAATCTACCGAACCGAAATCTTCGGGCCGGTGCTCGTGGTGCTGAGCGTCGCGACGCTCGACGACGCGATCGCGCTCGTCAATGCCAATCCGTTCGGCAACGGCGTTGGCCTCTTTACGCAAAGCGGCGCGGCGGCGCGCAAATTCCAGAGCGAGATCGATATCGGCCAGGTCGGCATCAATATCCCGATTCCGGTGCCGGTGCCGTTTTTCAGCTTCACCGGCTCGCGCGGCTCGAAGCTCGGCGACCTCGGTCCGTACGGCAAGCAGGTCGTGCAGTTCTATACGCAGACCAAGACGGTCACGGCGCGCTGGTTCGACGACGACACCGTCAACGATGGCGTCAATACGACGATCCGCCTGCGCTGAGCGCGCCCGGCGCAACGCGAAAACACGGAGACGACACCATGAAAATAGGCTTTATCGGACTCGGCAACATGGGCGCGCCGATGGCGTTGAACCTGCTTAAGGCGGGCCATGCGGTGAGCGTGTTCGACCTCAGCGCGCAGGCCGTGCGCACGCTCGCCGACGCGGGCGCGCAGGCGGCCGGCTCGCCACGGGCGGCCGCGAGCGAGGCCGCCTGCGTCATCACGATGCTGCCCGCGGCGGCCCACGTGCGCAGCGTGCTCACCGCCGACGACGGCATCCTCGCCGGCATCGCACCGGGCGTGCCGATCGTCGATTCGAGCACGATCGATCCGGCCACCGTGAAAGCCTGCGCCGAACTCGCGGCGCGTCACGGCAACGCCTTCGTCGATGCGCCGGTTTCGGGCGGCACCGGCGGCGCGGCGACCGGCACGCTGACCTTTATGGTCGGTGGCAGCGCGAGCGCGTACGAGCAGGTCAAGCCGGTGCTCTCGGCGATGGGCAAGAACATCGTGCATTGCGGCGATACCGGCACGGGCCAGGTCGCGAAGATCTGCAACAACCTCGTGCTCGGCATTTCGATGGCGGGCGTCGCCGAGGCGATGTCGCTCGGCGAGGCGCTCGGCATCGATACGAAGGTGCTCGGCGGCATCATCAATACGTCGACGGGGCGTTGCTGGAGTTCGGATACGTATAACCCGATGCCGGGCGTGATCGACAGCGCGCCGTCCTCGCGCGGCTATAGCGGCGGCTTCGGCACCGACCTGATGCTGAAGGACCTCGGTCTCGCCACCGATGCGGCGCGCAGCGTGCGGCAGCCGGTCTATCTCGGCGCGCTCGCGCAGCAGCTTTATCAGACGATGAGCACCCACGGCGCGGGACGGCTGGATTTTTCGGCGGTCATCAGGCTGTATCGTCAAGATGGCCGCGAAGCGAGCGGCGGGGGCGCGCGATGATCGAACTCGACTACGCGCACGACGGCGCTGTCGCGCTGCTCACGCTCCGGCGTCCGCCCGCCAATGCGTTCACGCCCGATGGCCTGCTGCAATTGCAGCACCTCGTCGGACAATTGAACGGCGACGCGCGCGTGCGCGCGCTCGTCATCACCGGCGACGGGCCGAAATTCTTCAGCGCGGGCGCCGATCTGAACACGTTCGCCGACGGCAATCGCGAAGTCGCGCGGATCGCGGCGGCGCGCTTCGGCGCGGCGTTCGAAGCGTTGCAGAACGCGCGGCCCGTCGTGATCGCGGCGCTCAACGGCTATGCGATGGGCGGCGGGCTCGAATGCGCGCTCGCGTGCGATATCCGCATCGCCGAACAGCACGCGGTGCTGGCTTTGCCCGAGACCTCGGTCGGCCTGCTGCCGTGCGGCTGCGGCACGCAGACGCTGCCGTGGCTGGTCGGCGAGGGCTGGGCCAAGCGCATGATTCTGACCGGCGAGCGTGTCGACGCGGCGACCGCGCTGCGCATCGGTCTCGTCGAGGAAGTCGTCGAGCGGGGCGCCGCGCGTGAGGCGGCACTGGCGATGGCGCAACGCGTGACGGGTCTGAGCCCGCAGGCGGTGAGCTTCAGCAAGGCACTGATCCATCAGGCGCGCCATGGGGTGCCGCGCGCGGCGGCGCTTGCGCTCGAACGCGAGCGTTTCGTCGATCTGTTCGACGGCGCCGATCAGCGCGAAGGCGTCAATGCGTTCCTCGAAAAGCGCGCGCCGCGCTGGCAGGCGAGCGAACCGCACACTGAGGCGCACGGGTCTGCCGGCGGAGCGTGATGCGGGGCCACGGCGTGGGAGTATGACGCGGGAGCGAGCTTGATCGATCGTTGCCGATGGCGGGTTGTCCGGTGGTCGCGGCGGCTGGGTGGGCCGGAATCGAGCGGTTCCGGGTGGCGCGAAATGTCGAGCGGATGGCGCGAATCGCGTACCGTCGAGTCGGGAACGCCGCTTGCTATATCTGAGGGATTACCCGGGTAGCAATCGCATGATGCGAATCGCGGCATGCGACGAAAGCGGTTCCTGAGCCGCACGCCGAGGCGCGTCGCGAGCCGCGCACGGCGGTTCAGGCAAGGCCGCTGCCCGGGTTGCCGTTTCAATCCCACGAGGACAGCGCCATGAACAGAAATCGGGTAGAAGGTACAGCGAAGGAACTGAAGGGCTCGATCAAGGAAGCGATTGGCAAAATTACCGGTAATCGCGTGCAGCAGGCCGAGGGTGCGGCGGAAAAGCTTGCCGGGCGGATGCAGGCCAAGGTCGGCGAAGCGGCCGATGCGATGCTCGAACAGCTGAAGAGTTGACGTTTTCTCACGTTGCGCGGGGGTTCCCCTTGCCGTGCACCGCTGCGTGCAGACAGTGCGCAGGCGGCGGCCCGCGCGCAACTGTGCGTATGAGCACGCGCAAGACCGCGCGCAGGACCACGGACACGGCCCATGCCGCTCGTACCCGCGAACCCGTCGGTCACACGCGGCCCGCGCGCACCTGATACAGTCGGATGTCCCCGGCGCCGGTAAGGCGCCGGATCACATCGCCTATTCGAGGACGGTTCATGCTGGGATTCGATGTCGGCACGGCCAGGAAAGTCTGGACCGCGGCCCTGCTCGCGTTGCTGTTCTTCGTCATCTATGTCGCCTCGACGACGGTGCTCGTCATCATCTTCGCGGTGTTCTTCAGCTATCTGATCTATCCGATGGTCGCGCTCGTCGAGCGTGTGAGACCGCGCCGCGTGCCGCGCGTCGCCTCGATCGCGCTCGTGTTCGTCGTCGTGGTCGCGCTGCTCGCGGTGGTCGGCTCGCTGTTCGGCGTGCAGTTGCAGGATCAGGCGACGCGTCTGCTCGCGCAATTGCCCGAGCTGATGCGCACCGACGTGCCGAACCGCCTGCCGCTGCCGCATTTTCTCGAACCGCTGCGCGAGCGCATCGTCGACTTCGTGCGCAGCCAGATCGAGACCGGCTCCGACAAGGCCGTGCCGGTGGCGCGCAGCCTCGGCCTCGGCGTCGTGCATGCGGCGAGCAACCTGATCTATCTGGTGCTGATTCCGATCCTGAGCTTTCTGCTCATCAAGGACGGCGCGCACATGCGCGATGCGTTTCTCGCGCTGCTGAACCGGCGGCATCGCGCGCTGTGGAGCGATATCGTCGACGACGTGAACGTGCTGCTCTCGAAGTACGTGCGCGCGATGCTGTTTCTGTCGCTCGCGACGCTGCTGTGCTACGGCGTTGCGTTCTCGCTGCTCGGCGTGCCGTACGCGTTTCTGCTTGCGGTCAGCGCGGGCCTGCTCGAATTCGTGCCGTTCGCGGGGCCGCTCGCCGCGGTCGCGATCACGCTCGTGGTCGCGGTGTTCAGCGGCTATTCGCATCTGCTGTGGCTGGTGATTTTCATCGGCCTGTACCGGCTCTTCCAGGACTACGTGCTCAATCCCTATCTGATGAGCGAAGGGGTCGAGGTCAGTCCGTTCCTCGTGATCGTCGGCCTGCTCGCCGGCGATCAGCTCGGCGGCGTGGCGGGGATTTTTCTCGCGGTACCGGTGATCGCGATGCTGAAGATCGTGATCGGGCGGGCGCGGGTTTTCTACGCGACATCGCACGATGAAGGGGACGCCGCGCGGCGCGTGCCGGTGGAGAAGACGGATTGACGGAGCGCGGCGGGGCGCAACGGTTCTGGTATCTTGACGCGCAATCCAGTTCCGACGTACCGCTCGCTCCCTCATGGCGCTCACCTTCAATCTGAACAACCTCATCACGTTTCTCGCTGTTGCCGAAACGCTCAGTTTCCGCCGCGCGGCGGAACAGATTCACACGTCCCAGTCCGCTGTCAGCGCCCGCATCGGCCAGCTCGAAGATCGGCTTGGCGTGCGCCTGTTCCATCGAACGACGAGGCAGGTCACGCTGACCGACGAAGGGCAGCAACTGTTCGTCGTGGCCAAGACGGCGGTCGAGGACATGGAGCGGGTCGCCGAATCGTTGCGCAAGAAAGCGGCTTTGCAGAGCGGCGAACTGACGATCGCCGCCGTCCCGTCGATTGGACAGACGGTGCTGCCGACCATCATGGGCGAGTTTCATCGCCGGCATCCGGGCGTGACGCTGAAACTGCTCGACGTGGATTCGCGGCGCTGCATCGAGATGATGGAAGCGGGCGTGGTCGATCTGGCGATCGTCTCGGATCTCGAAGACCGTCACCACACGGTTTTCGAGCCGCTCTTCTGGGACGAATGTTTCCTCGTCGTGCCGCGAACGCATCCGCTCGGCGAGCGGCGCAGCATTTCCCTGCGCGAAGCCGCGCAATACCCCCTGATGGCGAGTCCCAGGGGGACGACCCTATGGCAGATCATCGAGCGTGCGTTTGCGGCGTGCGGCGCCACGCCCGTCGCGCATCAGGAAACCTGGAACATGTCGACTCTCGTGCGGCTGGTCGAAGAGGGTTTCGGCATGGGCATCGTGCCCGAGATCTGTCTCGGCAAGCTCGACGTGTCGCGCTGCACGGTCCTGTCGCTGGAAGAGCGCGTGGGCCGCATGATCGGCGTGGCGCGCCTGACGGATCGCTCGGAAACGCCCAGCAGCGCGGCGTTTCGCCAGTTGCTCGGCGAACGGACGCCGCCGCTGCGGGCGGCGCGCCCGTAGCAAGCATCGCTGGGGTTGCGTCGTCGGCTCCGCGCCGATTGTGCGCCGATTGATCGGATTTCAGCATCAATCGATAAGAAACGAGCGATTGTGGGCGCTTCACGCTGTCGACATAATCGCTTCAACAAGGTCGGCTAGCGCGTTGCCGTAGCGGCCGCAGATCAAGAATACGAAACTGCTGGAGACACATTGCCATGTATGCAGAGCCGAGGCGTATCAAGACGGAAGTGTTCGCGAGGTTGCCCGACGAATTCAGGCAGCCGCAGGCCTCGTCGGAGTGGCACGCCCAGCAGCCGGCCGGCATGCCCGGCCATTCCCTGCTCGAAGGTCCGTCGTTCGACCGGCACGGCAACCTGTGGTGCGTCGATATCCCTTGGGGCCGCATTTTCCGCGTCAGTCCCGAAGGCCGCTTCGAGTTGATGCACACCTATGACGGCGAGCCCAACGGCCTGAAAATCCACGAGGACGGCCGGATTTTCGTCGCCGACTACAAGAACGGCATCATGCTGTTCGATCCCGTAGAAAAGACCGTGCGGCCCGTGCTGGAACGGGTTCATCTCGAACGGCTCAGGGCCGTCAACGATCTGGTGTTCGCCTCGAACGGCGATCTCTACTTTACGGATCAGGGTCTCTCGGGCCTGCACAATCCCAACGGACGGGTCTTCTGTCTGCGCAAGGACGGGCAGATCGATTGCCTGATGGACAACGTGCCGAGTCCCAACGGACTGGTGCTGAACCGCGAGGAGTCGGCGCTCTATGTCGCCGTCACGCGGGCGAATGCCATCTGGCGCATTCCGTTGTTGCGCGGCGGCCGGACAGCCAAGGTCGGGTGTTTCATCCAGATGTCCGGCGGCGGCGGCCCGGACGGGCTCGCGCTCGACGAGGACGGCAATCTGGCGGTCGCGCATGTCGGTATCGGCGCGGTGTGGCTGTTCTCGGCGCGCGGCGAGCCGATGTACCGGATTCAGTCCGAGATCGGCTATCACACGACCAACGTCGCCTACGGCGGCGCCGAGCGCAAGACGCTGTTCATTACGGAATCGGAAAGCGGCACGATTCTGACGGCGGCCATGCCGGTGGCAGGGCGTCGGATGTACTCCGGCGTTTGAGCGCCGACTCGGGACCCTGGGCTTAGTCAGGGTCGACGCCGGCATCGGGAAGCAGGAATTTAAGTTAGTTATCCATATAAGTTGGACGGCAGCGGTGCTGCACGCGATGTCCACGATATGGCGGATGACCATGAAGAACGGAGAAAAGGCGTGCTGAGATTCGAGAACAAGGTGGCAATCGTGAGCGGCTGCGGTTCCTCGTTGCCAGGCTGGGGAACGGGTAAGGCGATTGCCGCGGTGCTGGCGCGCCAAGGTGCCCAGGTGGTGGGGCTCGATGTGAACGAAGAGGCGCTGGCCGACACGCGCGCCGTTATCGAAGGCGAGGGCGGCAAGCTGAAGGCCATGCTATGCGACGTGACGGACCCGCGCAGCATCGACCAGGTCGTGCGTCAGACGCTCGACGCCTACGGCCGCATCGACGTGCTCGTGAACAACGTCGGCGTGTCCGCGCCGGGCAACGTGGTCGATATGAGCGAAGAGCTGTGGGACCGGCAATTCGACATCAATCTGAAGAGCGTCTTCCTGATGTGCAAGGCGGTCCTGCCCGTGATGGACCGGCAACGCAGCGGCAACGTCGTCAACGTCTCGTCGCTCTCGGCGTTGCGCTACAGCGGCAAGCCGCAGATCGCCTACTCGTCGAGCAAGGCGGCGCTGATCCAGTTCACGCGGATGGCCGCCTTGATGCACGGCGAAAACAATGTGCGCCTGAACTGCGTCATTCCGGGGCTGATTACCACGCCGCTGGTCCAGCGCCTCGCCGACCAGTTCGGCGGCGGCGATTACGAAGCCTATCTCAAGCGCCGCAACGCACAGGTTCCGCTGGCCCAGGAAGGGGACGCCTGGGATGTCGCCAACGCGACGGCATTTCTGGCGTCCGACGAGGCGCGCTATATCACGGCGACAGAAATTCTGGTCGACGGGGGCTCGGCCTCGACCATGCGTTAGCCACGAGCAGAAGCAACACACACGCACCGTACACGCAACGCACACGCAATGCCCCTACAGCGACACGACAAGAATCGCTGACACATGCCAATCATGATCGGAGACAGACATGCAACCCACCGCGTACGCGGCTAACCGGCTTGACCGCCTGCCTTTGAGCGGTTTTCACTGGCGTCTTCTGTGCATCATCGGCTTCGGCCTGTTCCTCGAGTTTTTCGATCTGTACACCGGCGGCGCGATTGTCGGCGTATTGCTCAAGCAGGGATGGTCGACGCTGCAGCTCAATGCGCTGTTCGGCACGCTGACGTTCGCCGGCCTGACCGTCGGCGCGCTGCTGGCGGGGATCATCGGCGACCGCTACGGGCGGCGCGTCGCCTATCAGATCAATCTCGTCGTCTTCGGTATCGCGTCGTTTGCGGCGGCGGTCGCGCCGAACATGTACTGGCTCAGCGCGATCCGTTTCGTCATGGGGCTCGGCATCGGCGCCGAGGCGGTCATCTCGTACGGGATGCTCGGGGAATTCGTGCCGCCGGGCTATCGCGGTCGCATGCTGGCCTTTCTGTCGGTGTTCGGCAACTCGGCGGTGTTTGTCGGCTCGCTCGTGAATCTCTGGGTCATTCCGCATTTCGGCTGGCGCTACGTGTTCGTGATCGCGGGCGTTCTGGCCGTGGTGCTGTGGATCATGCGCCGCTCGATTCCCGAATCGCCGCGCTGGCTCGAAACCCAGGGCCGGATCGACGATGCAGAGGCGGTGCTGCAGCGGATCGAGCGCCGCGTGGCGCGCGGCGGCGAACTGCCTGCCTATGCGCGCGAACTGCCCGCGCCGGCGCCGCAGGTTTCCATCGGCGTATTGTTCGCGCCGCCGATCCTCGGGCGCACGCTGGTCGGCTCGGCGATCCTCGTGTGCATCGGCTTCAGCATCTACGGCCTGATCAACTGGCTGCCGACGTTCTTCATTCAGCAGGGCTTCGACATCGTCAAGTCGCTGACGTGGACCACGGTCATCACGCTGGGCGGCCCGGTGGGCTCGCTGCTCGGCGTCGCGGTGTCGGACCGGGTGGGCCGTCGTCCCGCGATCATTACGTCGTGTCTCGTGACCGCGGTGTGCGGCCTGATCTATCAGCAGGTCGACTCGGCGTATGCGCTGATGGGCGTCGGCTTTCTGCTCGTCTGCTCCATCTACGTGCTGGTGGCGGTCGGGCAAGGGGCTTACGTGCCGGAACTGTTCTCGACGTCCTATCGCCTGCGCGGCACCGGCGTTTGCATGACGGCGGGACGGCTGGCCAGCGCGGGATGCCAGTTCTTCATCCTGTGGCTGTTCACGACGGGCGGGGTGCTGATGGTGGTCGGTTCGGTGGTCGCCGCGCAGTTGCTGCTCGCGTTCGCGGTGTGGGCCATCCGGATCGAGACGCGCGGCAAGCGGCTCGAGGAACTCGATTCGGGCGTGCGTGGCGGCGCGCTCACGGACAGTCACTCCTACAGCCGCGGTCAATAACACTGACGGGCGTATCGCGCATGATGCGTCCGCTTATCCCCTGGAGGTCACATGGGTTCATCACGCAAGGTCATCATTACCTGCGCCGTGACTGGCGCGATTCATACGCCCACGATGTCGCCGCATCTGCCGGTCACGCCCGACGAGGTCGCGCAGGCGTCGATCGGCGCCGCCGAAGCCGGCGCGGCGGTCATTCATCTTCACGCCCGCGACCCGCATGACGGCCGTCCGACGCAGGACCCGGCCGCTTTCGCCGAGTTTCTGCCGCGCATCAAGAGCGCGACCGATGCCGTCATCAACCTGACCACGGGCGGCAGTCCGCATATGACGGTCGAAGAGCGCCTGCGTCCGGCCACGCACTATCGGCCCGAACTCGCCTCGCTCAATATGGGCTCGATGAACTTCGGGCTCTATCCGATGCTGGATCGTTTCAAGGAATTTGCCCACGCGTGGGAGCGCGAGCATCTGGAGCGCAGCCGGGACCTGGTGTTCAAGAACACGTTTGCCGATATCGAGTTCATTCTCAAGACATGCGGCGATAACGGCACGCGCTTCGAATTCGAGTGCTACGACACGTCGCACCTGTACAACCTCGCGCATTTCGTCGACCGCAAACTGGCGACGCCGCCGTTCTTCGTGCAGACGGTCTTCGGCCTGCTCGGCGGGATCGGACCGCATCCCGAGGACCTGGCGCATATGAAGCGGACCGCAGACCGGCTGTTCGGCACCGACTTCGTATGGTCGGTTCTGGGCGCGGGACGCCATCAGATGCCGCTTGCTTCGATGGGCGCGGCGCAGGGCGGCAACGTACGGGTGGGACTGGAAGACTCGCTCTGGATCGCGCCCGGCGAACTGGCGCAAACCAATGCCGCCCAGGTCCGCAAGATCCGGCAGATACTCGAAGGCTTGTCGCTCGAGGTCGCCACGCCCGCCGAGGCGCGAGCGATGCTGGGCCTGAAAGGCGCGCAGAACGTCAACTTCTGACGAGGCTCGCGCCGGGCGGCCGTCAACCAGAATATGAGCCGAAAGCAAGCCGCAAGCCGATGTCGTCGGAGCATGACAGCGGTGGTCGATAGCGGCTTTTCCCCACCTCTACCGGAGTTCAGTATGGCTAACATTACGTATGTACCGATCGATCTCGCCGAACCCAGGGAGATCGTCGACGCGGTTCGCGCACGCCGCGGCGGAACGCTGTCGCATCTCGACCGCATTCTGCTGCATAGTCCGAACCTCGCGCAGGGATGGAACACCTACCTCGGTGCCGTGCGGCAGCGGCTGTCCATCGATGCCAGGTTGCGTGAAATCATTATTTGCTGCGTCGCTTCACTGAACGACGCGGAGTACGAGTTTTATCACCACGCGCCGGAATTGCTGAAGGCGGGCGGAACGCAGCAGCAGGTGGATGCGTTGCGCAACGTCGAGGCCGCGGTGGCCGACGAGCATCTTTTCAGCGCAAGCGAACGCGCGGCGATCCGGTTGACGCTTGAAATGACGCGTGACGTCAAGGTCAGGCCCGACACGCTGGCACAGGCGCGAGCGGCGCTGGGTAGCGATCAGGCGATCGTCGAGGCGATTGCGACGGCTGCCGCGTACAACATGGTTTCCCGCATGATCGTCGCCTGCGGCATCGAGCCGGAGTCGGGGCATTGAGTTTTTCGGCGGCCCGCCGCCACAGCCTGGCGGGCCGGTCTCGCGCGCATGCTAATCTTGCTCACTTTGCAGAAGTCATACGGCAGAGCAGATAGCATGATGGAAGCCTTCGATCCGGACGGCATCGGGCAAGCGGTCTTCGTGGTCGGCGAGCGCCACGAGATGCTGGACGAACCCTGGCGCGCGCATCGGCGCGCCACGCTGATTCACGTGAACGACGGTGTGCTGACGGTGCGCACCGAAGCCGGCCGTTGGGTCGTGCCGCCCGGGCGCGCGCTGTGGATTGCCGCGGATACGCGGCATTGCCTGTGCGCGGCGCGTCCCGTGGAACTGCATGTGCTTTATGTCGCGCCGGATTGCGCGGCGGACCGCACGGCGTTTTCCGCTAGCGAGGATGCGCCGCCGTTCGGGTTCGCATCCGCGTCTTTATCCGCGCGTTTCTCCATTTCATCGCCCGCTTCGCAGCCGACCTCTACGCCATGGCCCGCGCAAACCGGCGCGCTCGTTCCGGATGCGCTCGTGCAGGCGCTGCTCGCCGTCGCGGCCGGTTTGCCGCACGATGTGCCACTCGACGAACCCGCGCGCCGCCTTCTGCACGTGCTGCTGGACCGCCTCGCGGTCTTGCCCGCGGCGCCGCTTGGTTTGACCTGGCCGCGCGATCCGCGCGCGCAGCGGATCGCCGATGCGCTCAGCGCCGATCCGGCGCAATCGCTGATACTTGAGGAACTCGCCGCGGCTGCGGGCGTGACGGCCCGCACGGCCGCGCGTCTGTTCGCGAAGGAAACCGGGCAGACCTTCGGGCAATGGCGCCAGCAACTGCGCCTGCTGGCCGCGCTCGAACATCTCGGCGCCGGCGAAAGCGTCACGCAGGTGGCGCTCGCAGTCGGCTATAGCGATGTGTCGTCGTTTATTGCCGTGTTTCGCGAGGCGTTCGGCGATACGCCGGCGCGGTATTTTCGCTGATGCGGCGTTGCTGCCGCTGCGTTGTCGAGTTTGCTGTCTGGTGCTGAGTGCTGAGTGCTGAGTGCCGAGTGCCGAGTGCCGAGTGCCGGGCAACGAGTCGCCTCGCATCGCTCACCCCCCGCGCACCATTCCCGCCGCTCCCTCGACTCAATGCGCTCCCGCCGCACCCGGCCCGCCGCCGCCTTTCACCGGCCGCGTGATCCAGATCAGTGGAATGATCAGCACGAAAATAATCGCCGAGATAAGGAAGATGTCGTTCAGGCCCATCATCGCCGCCTGCGTGTTGACCGTGAAATCGAACAGCGCATTCGCCGACTGCGCGTTCAGATGCAGCAGCGCTTGCGTCGTGTCGATCTGCTGCGCGAACACGGGGTTGCCGATCGACGCCTGCTCCGTGAGCCGCACATGATGGAGCACCGTGCGGTTGTTCCAGGCCGTGCCCGCGAGCGACGTGCCCACCGCGCCGCAAAACACGCGCACGAAATTCGACAGACCCGCCGCCGCCGGAATCCGGCTCGGCGGCTGGCCCGACAGGATGATCGCCGTGAGCGGCACGAAGAACATCGCCATCGGAATGCCTTGCAGCAGCGTCGGCAGCACGAGATGCCACGTGTCGATTTCGATCACGTATTTCGAGCGCATGTAGAACACGATTGCGAAGCCGACGAACGCGAGCGTCGAGATCACGCGCGCGTCCGAGCGCGGCAGCACGCGGCCCATGACCGGCGCGAGAATCACCGCGAACACGCCGAGCGGCGCGGTGACGAGGCCGGCGTCGACCGAGCGGTAGTTCAGATACTCCTGCATCCATTGCGGCAGCAGCACGAGATTGCCGAAGAACACGCCGTACGCGACTGAAATCGCGATCGTGCCGCCGAGAAAATTGCGCTGCCGGAACAGCCGCAGATCGACGATCGGGTTCTCCTCGGTCAACTCCCACACAAGGAAAAACGCGAAGCTGATCAGCGCGACGAGGCCGAGCGTCGCGATCACCGGCGACGAGAACCAGTCGAGGTCCTTGCCCTTGTCGAGCATGATCTGCAGCGACGCGACCCACGTAATCAGGAGGCCGAGGCCGATCACGTCGATCGGCGGCTTGCGCGTGGGCGATTCGCGGGTGCGGTAGATCATCCACGTGACGCCGCCCGCGAACAGGCCGACCGGAATGTTGATGTAGAAGATCCA
Organism: Paraburkholderia sp. Ac-20342; assembly: GCF_017104985.1. Taxonomy (NCBI): domain Bacteria; kingdom Pseudomonadati; phylum Pseudomonadota; class Betaproteobacteria; order Burkholderiales; family Burkholderiaceae; genus Paraburkholderia; species Paraburkholderia sp. Ac-20342. The sequence goes on from NZ_JAAGPQ010000096.1 coordinate 19,985, forward strand.
CGACCAGCTGTAGCTATCCGTGATCCAGCCGCCGAGCGCCGGGCCCGCGATCGGGCCGACGGTCGCGGTCATCGCCCACAGCGCGAGCGCGGTCGAGGCTTTCTCCTTCGGATACGAGCCGAGCAGGATCGCCTGCGAGAGCGGAATCAGCGGACCGGCCACCGCGCCCTGGAAAATCCGCGCGATCAGCAGGACCGGCAGTGTCGGTGCGATGCCGCACAGCCACGAGGCGAGCGTGAACGCGAGGATCGCGCCGACGAACAGCTTGACCTGGCCGATGCGCTGCGTGAGCCAGCCGGTCAGCGGAATCGACACGGCATTGGCGGCCGCGAATACGGTGATGACCCACGTGCCTTCGTCGACCGAGACGCCGAGATTGCCTGAAATCGTCGGGATCGCGACGTTCGCGATCGAGGTGTCGAGCACGTTCATGAACGTGGCGAGGGCGACCGCGAAGGTCGCCAGCACGAGTTTGCCGCCTTCGAGGGGCGGCGGCGGTGCGGGAGGCGGTGGAGGCGGCGCGGAAGCGGGCGCGTCGTTGGGCTGGGTCAAGCGGTTTCTCCGGATACGGTGCGGCCAGTGAGGCGGACGGACCGCGTCTGCGCGTTGCGCCGATGATGTGCCGCGCGAGAGTGGGCGGCGGGTCCGTCGGGTACTCGTCGGAGCATACCTGTATTCGGGTTGAGGCGTCGGCGAGGCGGGCGGTGCAGGGCTGACCGGCGAGACCGGCCCATGGTGGCGAGTGTCGTTGCCTCGGGGCGACGGAGCGATTCACTGTCGGGAATGCCTTTCTCCAGAAATTTCAGGATTTCTCACAATCCCGGCCATCGAAGGATCGTTGTCGCGGGCATGGATGTGCTGCGCAGGTCATGCGGCGAAAAGTCAAACAGGATGGCGTCTTTGACGGGTTTCAGGGAGCGCCGACCCGGTTTGCACGGCAGAGAGCTTGGGCCGGTTTGCAGAATCGTGTCGTTGCTTTTCCGTGAGAAGTTGGGAACGATCACACGCCATGCATCCGCAAGCCTGGCCTATCCGGCCCCGGGTGCGCCGCTCGGGGTTGCCGCCGTGGGAGCGGCGCGAAGAACCACGCGCTGAATAGCAGGGGAACCGGTGGTGTCATGGCCGAAGGTACACCAGGAAAACGTCAGGTGTACGGATGGAGTTTTTTGCCGGCTACATCGCCGAATAACGCGGACGGAAAGGAGAGCATGGGGTTATGACAGCACAGATGATTCCCTTTGACACGACAGTGACCATTCGGGAGGACATACCCAAATACGTCCGTCTTCCGCATCAGGCGATTGGTTACCTCGAAGAAAAAATCCGCTCGGCGATGTGGTGGCCCGAGGTACTGCGGGTGCAGAGACCGGATGGCCTCGTGGGAACGAGCCTGCTCAAGCAGATTGCAATGAGCGCGGCGATTCGCGCGGATGAGAGGAAGCATGAGTTCTGCTGGCGGTATAAGGCTGAAGTGTCGTTTGATATGCGGCCATGGATAACAAGCAGACATGCAAAAGCGCCAATTCCTTTTCTGAGCAAGACCGACGGCGACACCCCCGGGCGCCGCCACAGCCAGAACCCGTTTCCTCTGCCCGGCAGCCTTGCGGGCGAAGTCCGCCGCCCGGATGTGGTGATCGTCGAGAACGAGGGCAACCGGTGGCCAGGGCGCGGAGCAGTCGATCACGACGGCATGGCGCAGTGGCCGAACCTGCTGAGGCTCGTCGAGGTCAAGTTTCCGGGAGACACCTGGGGAAAGGGACAGGAAGAAGACTATGTAGGGATAGCCGGCGATAACCACCACATGACTGTGCTGAAGGTCTCGGGCGGTGAGGAGCATGCGAAAGAGCTGGTCGAGGCGGCCATTGCCGCCGGGTTCCTCGGCAAGGTCGCCGGCAGGCTGCTGCTGCGCGCCCGGCTCCGCTCGAAGATCCCCGTCCCGCAAGCCGCATGGTTCGAGCCGTGGAGCGCGCTGGAGGGCGCAGCCGGTTCGGCCGCGAGCGGTGTGGCGGCGCTGTGGGATACGGCGGCACAAGGGGTCCGCGAGCTTTCTGCCGACACCCAGGCCTGGCTGCGTCAGAGCGCGCAGTGGCTGTTCGAGCAGGGCCGGTGGATAACGGAAGCGAGTGCCGCTGGCCATGACCATGAATGGCACTACCTCGACGACACAAACCAGGCCGTGTCGCGCTACACCACTGCTGAACTCAAGGCCGCATGGCAGCAGATCAGACAGCAGACCGACCTGACCGTCCAGCAACTGCGGCAGATCGACTGGGGACAGGTGTGCATCACCATGTCCGGGGGGATGGCCGTGGTTGTCCTCGTCATCGATGGGGTCCTCGTTCCCGTCGTGCTGACGCAGGCTCTGGTCGGCGCGCTGGCCGCGCTGGTGGCGATCACCGCGACAGCGGGCGACGCGGCGCTGATGGCGGCACTGACCAGTCCACCCAATTTCTCTTTTACTGCAAACGGATCACATGATGAATTCTTCCCATAAAAAGCCGGTGCTGACACCGGCGGAAGCCTTCAGCCGCTATGGCGAGGAACTATGTCAGCACGACAACCGGGGCGGGCTGGTGATCTTCCCGGGCGTCATCGGCACGGTGTTCTTCGAGCGCGGTTCGAAGCCCGATGTACGCCGGGGACTGTTCGCCTGCTTCGACCGTTTCGAACAACTGTTTGGTCACTACCTGAAAGGCGGCAGGAATGGCGATGACGGCCGCTTCAGCCGGAAGACACCACGCGGGGTCGAGGCGATCCGCCGGGCAATTCTGGAAGTCCCGCCAGAGGTCAAGCTGGAAGTCGTACGCTCCAGCGCGATCGATGAGGATAGCGCTGCGGCCTATCAGATCGAGACGCTGACCGATGTGGCGGTAGCCGAGGACTATACCGATCCGTCAGGATTTTTCGTGAAGAAAGGGCAGGACTGTGGCTTGTCCTACCTCAAATTCTGGATGCCGATGGATTTCGTGAACACGCCCGAAGGCGTCCGGAGCTACGAAGCGTTCCTGCGCTTCGTCTGCGAACAGCTTCCGGTGCGGGGCGGCTACGGCGGATTCTCATCCATCCTGCCGTACAGTTTCCACGAGTACATGCCGCAGGAATGGGCGCTCGCGCAGCGGTTCAGCGGGCTGGAAATCGACAGCTATGCCTTTCTACAAAAGCAGGAATACGACACCATGTCGTACGAGGGTCAATCGACCGACCACATGACGGCGATTTATGAAGATATTCGTCCCGGCGCCAAAGTCGGGCATTACGGCTTCATCAAGGGCGTGAACTGGTACACCCTTATCGGCGACCTGTTTGTCGACCGCCTCGGCGGGGAAGCGGCCGTGCGAGCCCAACTGGCACGGCCTGACATTGGCATCGAGAGGATCGGCCACTGCCTGCTGATCCGCGCGGGCGACTTCCCCCGCCTCGGCGCGCCTGAAGAGGGACTTCCCGAACCCTACGTGTTCGTCAATCGCGTGCTACGTGTGCTGCGCAACCCCGTTCCCCCCTCGCTGCACACCAACGTGCCGGGTGCCGAGCATGCCGACCCCGATGGCACCCGTCGATGGGAAGCCCGCTTTGACCTACCCGGTGCGCCACCGTTGCCGCGCACGCCTGAAATCGTCCCCGCGAAGAAAAACGACCCAGCAAACTGACTCAGGGCAACGGCATGGGTTTGATTCGATTTGACGACACCACCGACCACGGCGGCAAGGTCGCCATCGTGTCGAATCCAGCCATGTGAGTCTCACTCCGCCCCGAACACGAAAATTCCGCCTTCCCAGCACAAACCCACCCCGCAGCGTATGCTCGCGCCTGAGGCCCCACGCGTCGTCTTCGCGTTCAGCAGCAGGGCCGCGCAACCCACCACGAATCCAACGCTAGAAAGGACCCCCCCATGAACTGGGAACAATTCGAACATGGCTGGCGGCGCGCGCCGGTGAATGCGCCCGCAACGAGTCTCGTCGTGCTGATGCACGGTGTCGGCAGCAATGCGCGTGACCTGATGCCGCTTGCCGATATCTGGAGCGAGAGCCTGCCCAAGGCGGCGTTCGTGTCGCTCGACGGCACCGAGCCGTTCGATGGTGGCTTCGGCGGCCGTCAGTGGTTCAGCCTGCGCGACGTCAGCGAGGCGAACCGCGCGGCGCGCGTCGCCGCCGCGTATCCGGCGCTGCGGCGCGTGCTCGACGCCGAACTCGCGCGCTGCCAGCTGTCTTTCGAAAAACTCGCGCTCGTCGGCTTTTCGCAAGGCTCCATCATGGCGCTGCATCATGTCGCGGAAAATCCGCAGGGAGCCGCGGCGGTCGTCGCCTATTCGGGGCGGCTCGCCTCTGCCATCACCGCGCATAACGACACACCGCGCGCCACGCCGCTCACGCTGATCCACGGCGAGGACGACAACGTGATCCCGGTGCGCGAACTCGAGCACGCCGCCGCCGCGTTCAGCGCGGCTGGTTATCCGGTCGATGCCTATGCGCTGCCCGGCGTCGGCCACACGATCACCGGCGAAGGCGTCGCGCTCGGCGGCGCGGCGCTGCAGCGCGCGCTCGATGCTGTGTCGCGCAATTGACACAGCGCTGATCGAAAGTGTCTCTAAAGGTTTCGATCCGCTTGCCGTTACAGGCTTAATGGATCGAGAATCATCTTCACCGCGCGCAAGCGCAACGCCCAGCCGGGCGTGGCGCGCGGTTCGGAGCACCGGGGGCGCATTCCAGACCCGCCTGAGACGGTGGATCACGACATATCAGAGCCTGCCTATGGCCACATCGACGCCGCATTACCCGCTTTTCGAGCGACTGTTCCGTCACTCCGTGGCGGTAGACCTCGGCACAGCCAATACGCTCATCTATACCGACGACGGCGGCATCGTGGTGAACCAGCCGTCCGTGGTCTGCTTCGAGAAAGAGCCGGCAACCGGACCGAAGCGCATCGCAGCGGTCGGCACCGAGGCGCGTCAGCTGCTCGGCCGCGCACCGCTCAATCTCGAAGCGGTGCGGCCGATGCGCCACGGCGTAATCGCCAATTTCTCGGCCGCCGAACAGATGATCCGGCAATTCGTCGACATGGCGCGTCCGCGCTCGCTGTTCAGCCGGCGCGCCGCGTTCACGGTGTGCGTGCCCGAAGGGGCGACCCAGGTCGAGCGGCGCGCGATCCGCGAGGCCGCCGAGGCGGCCGGCGCGTGGAAGGTCAGCCTGATCGGCGAATCGCTCGCGTCGGCGCTCGGCGCGGGCTTGCCGGTGAGCGAGGCGATCGGCTCGATGGTCGTCGACATCGGCGGCGGCACGACAGAAGTCGGCGTGATCGCGCTCGGCGGCGCCGCGTATAGCGGCTCGGTGCGCGTCGGCGGCGACAATTTCGACGCGGCCATCGTAAGCTACGTGCGCAATCTCTACGGCGTGCTGCTCGGCGAGCAGACGGCCGAGCACGTGAAGAAGAGCATCGGCTCGGCCGTGCACGACGTGCCGCTCGAACAGATGAGCGCGACCGGCCGCAGCGTCGACGACGGCTTGCCGCGCACGGTACAACTGAGCAACCGCGATGTCGCCGAGGCGATCGAGGGGCCGCTGCGTCAGGTGATCGGCGCGGTGAAACGCGCGCTTGAACTGGCGCCGGCCGAACTGGTCACCGATATCGCGCACAACGGCATCGTGCTGACCGGTGGCGGCGCGCTGCTCGGCAACCTCGGACAACGCCTCACCGATGAAATCGGGCTGGACGTGTATGTCGCCGACGAACCGCTGACCTGCGCGGTGCGCGGCGCAGCGGCGGCCGCCGCGACGGGCCTGCTTGACGAAGCCGGGTTCGAGTGAGCGGGGCGGGGCTCGTGCGTGTTTGTTGGTGCGTTCGCGTTAGCACCCTTGCGCAATGACGTGCCGGTGAGCAGGTCGATGAGCCAGCCCATGCGGGCTGATTGAAGCGTTCGACAGCGCTTATGTGACAATACGTCCCACGTCCCCCTTTCAGGGATGCCAATGCGCTTCTTTTTTCAACGCTTTTTTGCTGGGGCCGCCGAATCCGCGTAGCGCCACGCCGCCCGTGAACCACTCGTGAATCAATCCGTTTCCGCTTCGTCTGCCTCGTCCACTTCCTCCGCCTCGCCCTCGTCATCCTTTATCGAATTGCAGAACGGTTTGCGCATGCCCTATGTCGAAGCTGGCGAGGGTGAATTGCTGCTGTTCGTGCACGGCTCGCTATGCGATTACCGCTACTGGCAGCCGCAGCTTGCCGGTCTGTCGAAGCGCTATCGCTGTGTCGCGGTGAGCCTCACGCATTACTGGCCGGTGACCGACAGCGGCCAGGACCTGCCGTTCAGCTGGAGCGGACACGCGGACGAAGTCGCGGAATTCATCGAGCGTTTCGGCGCGGGACCGGCGCACGTGGTCGGGCATTCGCGTGGCGGCTGTGTGGCGTTCCATTTCGCGCGGCGTCATCCCGAGCACGTGCGCACGCTGACACTTGCCGATCCGGGCGGGCCATTGCAGATTGCCGGCCGTCCGCCCGCGCGTCTGCCGGAAACGGTCAACGCGTTGCGCGCGAAAGCGGCGCAGTTGATCGAAACGGGCGAGGTGGAAGCGGGCCTGCAGCTGTTCGTCGATTCGGTGAGCCGCCCTGGTTTCTGGGCCATGAGCACGCCAGGCTTTCGCCGCATGGCGACCGACAATGCGCACACGCTCGCGCGGCAATTCCGTGATCCGCTGCCTACGTACGTGCCCGAGGAAGCGGCTGAGGTGCGTTGCCCGGTGCTGTTGATCGATGGCGAGAAGAGCCCCGACATGTTCCGGCGCACCGTGACTGCATTGCAGGGATGGCTGCCCGATGCGCGCCGCGAGACGGTGCGCGGCGCGTCGCACGGCATGAATCTCGCGCACCCGTCGGCGTTCAATCGCTATGTCGACGAATTCGTCGAGGCCATGAGCATGCGCTGAAGATGCGGTTGCAGTGAGAACATCACGGGCGATCGGTGGTTGTGCGCTTCACCGATCTCCCGCGAGACGCATGACGTCTTTATGCCTTGCGATGCGCATCCTTGTCGAGCGCGCGTTCGGCTGCTTCGCCGACGAGCCCGTGATAGTAGAGATGCACGCCGATCGCGAGCGAGTCGTTGCGAATTTCATGGAACACCTTCCATGCTTTGGCCGGGTCCTTGAACAGCAGATAGTGCGCTTCCTGTGCGATGAGGTCAGCGACTTCATGCAGCCCGTGGCCGTGCAATACGTCCACGAGCGTATCGAGACTGCGATGCGTGCGCGCGTCGGTGCGCGGATAGAGCATGTGCAGTACGGCGACGTCCTGCGTCTTCAGCGCCGCCGACAACGCGACGACGATGTCCTGGTGATTGAGCGCGGTAACGGTGCTGTCTTCGGTATGGATGTGGTCCGGGAACAGCGTTTCGAGCGATGCGTTCATCGTGTCCTTCCTGTTTTTCTATCTGTTCAAAAAGCCCGCATCGGATAGCGGGCCGTAACGTCAAAGCACGGACCGAGTATCGCAGATGGATGCGGGCCGGCGCAGTGCGCGCGCCGCAAAACATTGTTGCAACGATGATGCTGACTTTCATTTAGCTGGCAATGCGCTGAGGCGCGCGAAGGCGACCCGGGGGAACCGCGAGGCGTGCGTTCGCGGACGACGAACAGACGTGCGCCGGCAACGAATGTTGCGTGCATCGAGATGGATTGTTGCAGTCAATCGTCGCAATCAATGCGGCCTCGGCCCGTAGAATGCGTGGCGAGCCTGAGCATGCCCGTATTTCTCCGAGCGCGCCGATGTCGCGCTTGCCTGTCCGACCCTCATGCATGCCGGCACGTGTTCGGTATCAAAGCAAAAGGAAGATCCAGATGAATTCGAAGACACACGCAACGCTGAGCTTCTCCGACAGCGATCAGACCATCGATCTACCGATCTATCAGGGCACGCTGGGCCCGGACGTCATCGACATCCGCAAACTGTACGGACAGACCGGCAAGTTCACCTATGACCCGGGCTTCATGTCGACGGCGTCGTGCAATTCCGAAATCACGTATATCGACGGCGACAAGGGCGAGTTGCTGTATCGCGGCTATCCGATCGACAACCTCGCGCAGAATGCCGACTTCCTCGAAAGCTGCTACCTGCTGCTGAAGGGCGAACTGCCGAACGCGCAGCAGAAGGCCGAATTCGTCAACACCGTCACGAAGCACACGATGGTGCACGAGCAGATGCAGTTCTTCTTCCGCGGCTTCCGCCGCGACGCGCACCCGATGGCGATTCTGGTCGCCGCGGTCGGCGCGCTGTCCGCGTTCTATCACGA
>NZ_JAAGPQ010000097.1:0-27410 GCF_017104985.1 Paraburkholderia sp. Ac-20342
GAAGCCGGCGAGCGGCAGCGCGACGGCGAGCGCGGCGAGCCCGGCGCGGCACGCCGACAGCGCGCGCGCAAGGCCGGTATCAAAACGGGGGAACGATTCGTTCATGCAGTCATGCCTGGAATGAATGGCCCGGGTTAGTGGGACGAGCCGCCGCCGGCGTCGGTTGCGGCGATTGCGCCTCTTACATTGCCGAACAGCTGCATAACCCGGGTGACATTGTTGTATTTCATGCCGCTGGCAGTCATTACCGACATGCCGCGCTGAAGTTTAACTGGCTTTTCGGTCTCGATCACATCGTCGTTGACGAGCACCCTGAAATGCTCGGAATCGGCCTGCATCTGCGGATCGCCGTTGCCGGGCGCGCGCAGGATGCGGGCATTCTGGTACAGATTGACGATCGAGGCGTCCGCGTTGACCGTGCCGGTGTCGCCGGTCGCGGTGACGATCGGCTTGCCGGGCTGGAACGCGCGCATGGCCGGCTTGACGAGGTCGCTCATTTCGTCGTCCTCGTAATGGATCAGCGATTGCGCGGTCAGCCGGTATTGCGTCGCGCCCGACTGGTCGAGTTCGGAAACCGAGAAGTTGTCCGCGAAATAGTCGGGCGTGTGTTCCTTGGGGCGTACCTCGTTGTCGCTCTTGCGCGGCAGGGTGGCTTGCAGCAGCCACCAGGTGATGCCGGCGAGCGCCGCCATCGCGACGAGCGGAATCAGCGAAGTCAGGCGAAACTGGTTCATCCGACGAGGCCCCGCTGCTCGCCGCTGCAGGCCGCCGCAAGCAGTGCTTCGTATTTGTGCTGCGCGCGCAGCAGCGTGTCGCACACTTCGCGCGCCGCGCCGTGGCCGCCGCGCGCCTCGCTGACCCAGTGCGCCCGCGCGATCACCTCGGGATGCGAATTGGCCGGCGCGGCCGCGAAGCCGACGCGCAGCATCACCGCGAGATCGACCCAGTCGTCGCCCATGTAGCCGCAGTCTTCGGCGGCGAGGCCGGTTTGCTGCAGCAGGTCGGCGAAGGCCGCCGGCTTGTCCTGCACGCCCTGATAAACGTGCGTGATGTTCATTTCCTTCACCCGCGCCGCCACGATGCCGGACTTGCGCCCGGTGATGATGGCGGTTTCGATGCCGGCCTCGCGCAGCAGCTTCATGCCGTGGCCGTCCATCGAGTTGAAGCCCTTCATCGTGTCGCCTTCCGCCGTGAACAGCAGGCCGCCGTCGGTCAGCACGCCGTCGACGTCGAAAATCATCAGCTTTACGCGGCTGGCGCGTTCAGTCGCGGTAGGGGGAGCCACGGCCATCAGATCACCTTCTTGGAGAACAGGTCGTGCATGTTGAGCGCGCCGATCAGCTTGCCCGCTTCGTCGACGACCAGCATCTGATTGATGCGATAACGCTCCATCAGTTCCACGGCTTCGACCGCGAGGTGATCGGGGCCGATCGTGCGCGGGCTGGCCGTCATGACCGAGGCGATCGGCAACTGGCGGAAATCGCCGTCGCGTTCGAGCACGCGGCGCAGGTCGCCGTCGGTGAAGATGCCGGTCACGCGGCCGTTATGGTCGACCACCGAGGTCATGCCCATGCGCTTCGCGGTCAGCTGGAAGAGCGCGTCGCTGACGGTCGACTCGGGCGTGACCCGCGGCAACTGCTCGCCGGTGCGCATCACGTCGCGTACATAAGTGAGCAGGCGCCGGCCGAGCGCGCCGCCCGGATGCGAGCGCGCGAAATCGTCGCGGCCGAAGCCGCGCGCGTCGAGCACCGCGACCGCGAGCGCGTCGCCGAGCGCGAGCGCGGCGGTGGTGCTGGCGGTGGGCGCGAGATTCATCGGACAGGCTTCTTTGGCGACGGCGGAATTCAGGTGCACGTCGGCCAGTTGCGCGAGGCTCGACGCCGAGCGGCCCGTCATCGCGATCAGCTTCGCGCCGATCCGCTTGATGAGCGGCAGGATCGCCACGAGTTCTTCGGTTTCGCCGGAATTGGATAGCGCGAGGAAGACGTCGTCGGCGGTGACCATGCCGAGGTCGCCATGGCTTGCTTCCGCGGGATGCACGAAGAACGCCGGCGTGCCGGTGCTCGCCAGGGTGGCCGCGAGCTTGCGGGCCACGTGGCCGGACTTGCCGATGCCGGAAACGACCACGCGTCCGCCGCAACCCAGGATGAGATCGACCGCGCCGACGAAGCTGCCGTCGAGCTGATCGCGAAGCGCGCGTACGGCGTCCGCTTCGATGTCGAGCACGTCGCGAGCCAGCTCGAGTGCCCTGTCGCCATTGATTTTCGCTATCATTCGCGGAGTATAGCAAAGGCGCCTGTTCGCCGCGCCGGGCCTGCTGTGCCAAGCCGCCGGCTGCACGAGCCTTTCGCCAGCCCCTTTCGCAGCCCTTTAGCGTTTTTTTCCGGCCCCCCGACCCTGCCGCGCGATGTCCTGCGCGCCGGGGTTCCGTTGACGAACGAGGACGCCTCACCCATGCGTTTTTGCCGATGATTTCCCCGCTCGAAATGACGTTGTTCCTGCTGCTGGCATCGGTGGCGGGCGTGGTGATCTTTCGCTTCCTGAATCTGCCGCCGATGCTCGGCTACCTGACGGTCGGCATCGTCGTCGGGCCGCATGCGTTCGGGCTGATTCCCGATTCGGCGGGCGCGCAGAACCTCGCCGAATTCGGCGTCGTGTTCCTGATGTTCTCGATCGGACTCGAATTTTCGCTCTCCAAGCTGCGCTCGATGCGCCGGCTCGTGTTCGGCCTCGGCTTGCTGCAGGTGATCGGCACGGTCGCGGTGGCGGTGTCGCTCGGCTTCGTGCTCGAGCGCTGGGTGCATATCACGTGGCAGGCGAGCGTCGCGCTGGGCGGCGCGCTCGCGATGTCGTCGACGGCGATCGTCAGCAAGATGCTCGCCGAGCGGCTCGAAATCGAAACCGAGCACGGCCGCAATATCTTCGGCGTGCTGCTGTTTCAGGATCTGGCGGTGGTGCCGCTGCTCATCATCATTTCCGCGCTCGGCGGGCGCTCGGAGAATCTGGTCAGCGCGCTCGGCATCGCGGCGATCAAGATCGTCGTGGCCTTGGCGCTGCTGCTGATCGTCGGCCAGAGCTTCATGACGCGCTGGTTCAACGTGGTCGCGCGGCGCCGTTCGCAGGAACTGTTCATCCTCAACCTGCTGCTCGTCACGCTCGGCGCCGCGTTCATCACCGACAAGTTCGGCCTGTCGCTCGCGCTCGGCGCGTTCATTGCCGGCATGCTGATCGCCGAGACGCCGTACCGGCATCAGGTGGAAGAAGACATCAAGCCGTTTCGCGACGTGCTGCTCGGGCTCTTCTTCGTGACGACCGGCATGCTGCTCAATCCGCGCGTGATCTGGGAGCATCCGCTCATCGTGCTGGGCTTTTTCGTCGGGCCGATTTTGCTGAAGGCCGTGATGATCACCGGCCTCGCGCGGCTCTTCGGCGCGACGCCGGGCGTGGCGATGCGCACCGGCATCGGCCTCGCGCAGGCCGGCGAGTTCGGCTTCGTGCTGCTGAACCTGATTCTCGACCGCCATCTCGTCGACGCGACGCTGTTGCAGGCGATTCTCGCGGCGATGCTGCTGTCGATGCTCGCCGCACCGTTCATGATCCAGAACGCCGACCGCATCGTGCTGCGGCTGTCGTCGACCGAATGGATGATGCAGTCGCTGCAGATGACGCGCATCGCGACGCAAAGCCTCAAGCAGAGCAGCCACGTGATCATTTGCGGCTACGGCCGCGCCGGGCAGAACCTCGCGCGCATGCTCGAACACGAAGGGCTCTCGTACGTCGCGCTCGACCTCGACCCGGACCGTGTCGCGGCGGCCGCGGCGGCCGGCGAATCGGTCGTGTTCGGCGATGCGGGGCGGCGCGAATCGCTGCTGGCGGCGGGCCTGCACCGCGCGGCTGCGATCGCGATCACCTATGCGAATACGCCCTCGGCATTGCGCGTGCTGCACAACATCCACGAGATGGAGCCGACGCTGCCGGTCATCGTGCGCACCGTCGACGATTCCGATCTGGAAAAGCTGCTGGCCGCCGGCGCGACCGAGGTGATTCCGGAGATCGTCGAGGGCAGCCTGATGCTCGCCTCGCACACGCTCGTCGTGATGGGCGTGCCGATGCGGCGCGTGGTGCGGCGCGTCGAGGAGATGCGCGACGAGCGCTATTCGCTCTTGCGCGGCTACTTCCACGGCGCCGACGACATCGAGGACGACGACGGCCACGAACAGGTACGGCTACAATCGGTTCCGGTCGACGCCAGCGCCGACGCGGTAGGCCGCACGCTCGCGGAGCTGGGCCTGTTCGAACTCGGCGTCGAAGTGACCGCGATCCGCCGGCATGGCATCCGCGGTGTCGAACCGGACCCGTCGACGAAACTGCGCGCGAGCGACATCGTGGTGCTGCGCGGTCTGCCCGAACAACTGGCGCAAGCCGAGGAACGGCTCTCGAAGAAGCATCGCCGCGCGGGCGCCGCCGCGGCCTGACGCCGGCCGCCGAAGTGAGTCCTTTACGAATCCTTTAGCCAGCTTTTCACCGGGCCTTTCCAGGTCCATCCGGAGTCATCATGTCCAACGCGCTCGCGAGCGCGCCGCTCGATGCGGCCGACTACATCAGAAGTCACATTCGCACGGTGCCCGACTGGCCGCAGCCCGGCGTGCAGTTTCGCGACATCACGCCGCTGTTGCGCGAGCCGAAGTCGCTGCGCGTGCTGATCGACCTGTTCGTGCAGCGCTATATCGACGCGAAGCTCGACTACATCGCCGGGCTCGATGCGCGCGGCTTCATCATCGGGCCGATCGTCGCGCATGAGCTGAGCCTCGGCTTCATCCCGATCCGCAAGGCGGGCAAGCTGCCGTACAAGAGGATCTCGCAATCGTACGAACTGGAGTACGGCACCGCGACCGTCGAGATTCACGAGGATGCATGCGAGCCCGGCGACCGCGTCGTGATCATCGACGATCTGATCGCGACCGGCGGCACGATGATGGCCGGCAAGCAGTTGCTCGAACGGCTCGGCGCGGTCGTCGTGGAAGGCGCGGCGATCGTCGATCTGCCCGAGCTGGGCGGTTCGACGCTGTTGAGCGAGGGCGGCCTTGCGCTGTATACGGTGACGAGTTTCGACGGACATTGAGCGTGCGGTGCCGCGCGTGCCGCACCCGGCACGCAACCGCCCGGCACTCATCCGGCATTCATCAGATACTCACCCGCCGCCCCACGAGAAGGCCACGACGATGCCCAACTTCCTGCTGTTTCTCGCCACCTCGATCGCGATTACCGTGGCGCCCGGTCCGGACAATCTGCAGGTGCTCGCGCGCGGCATCTCGCAGGGCCGCGCGGCCGGCTTCGTCGCCGCGCTCGGCTTTGCCGCCGGCATCACGTTTCATACGACGCTCGCGGCGCTCGGCGTCGCCGCGCTGCTGCGTTCGTTGCCGCTCGCGTTCGAGGCGATCAAGCTCGCGGGCGCCGCATATCTGGTCTGGATCGGCATCAAGGCGCTGCGCAGCGAGGGGCTCGCGACCGCGCATCAGCGCGCGCCGCAGCCGCTTGGCGCGGTGTTCCGCCAGAGCGTGCTCGGCAATCTGATGAACCCGAAGGTCACGCTGTTCTTCGTCGTGTTCCTGCCGCAGTTCGTGCAGCCGCATGGCGCGCAAAGCGTGACGGTGCAGATGCTCGAACTCGGCGTGCTCTTCATGTTGCAGACGGTCGTGGTGTTTTCGCTGTTCGGCGTCTGCGCGGGCCTCATCGGCGGCTGGCTCAGACGGCGGCCGCGCGTGGGCGTGTGGCTCGATCGCCTGGCCGGCGCGACGTTCATTGCGATCGGGATTCGCGTCGCGTTGCGTGATTGAGACGTGTCGACCGACACGCTTGCATTTGCTTTGCTTAGGTTCGCCGTCGTGCGGACAGTCTGGAGTTTTCGATGACTTTGCCTTGCATCACCGCCGCGCGCCGCTTCGACGCCAGCGCTCACCGGCCGTTCAGAATCGGCGCCGAACAGGTCGGCTGGATTCGCGAACACGACGTGCCGTTGCTCGCGCGCTGGCCCGACGTGTTCGAAATCGCTAGCGATGCCGTGACGCTCGCCGCCGCATTCGACACCGTCGATCTACGCAGCGCGGCGCTCGCTTCGGTGATCGGCGCGCTCGCCGCCGATGGCCGCATTCCCGGCTGGCGCAACGAGACCTACGCGATCCGCAACGCGTTCGACGCGCCGCCGCTCGCCTATATCGAGCGCGCCGCGTCGCGCTTCTTCGGCACGATGACCTACGCGGTGCATCTGAACGGCATCGTAGAATACGCGGATGGCGCGCCGCAATTATGGATCGCGCGCCGCAGCGAGACCAAGGCGACCGACCCCGGCATGCTCGACAATGTCGTCGCGGGCGGGATCGGCTGGGGCTTCGGCATCGGCGAGACGATCGTCAAGGAGTGCTGGGAAGAAGCCGGCATTCCGGCGGAGATCGCCTCGCGCGCTATCGCGGGCCGCACCGCACATGTGCTGCAATCGCTGCCGGAAGGCACGCAGGCCGAGCAGATTTTCATCTACGACCTCGCGTTGCCCGCCGACTTCGCGCCGCGCAACCAGGACGGCGAAGTGGGCGAACACCGGCTTGCGCGTATCGACGAAGTCGCGCGCTGGGTCGAGGAAGGCGCGCTGACGGTGGATGCGAGCCTCGCCACGCTCGACTGTCTGCTGCGCCGCCGCTGGATCGACGAGGACGCGTGCGCGGGCATCGACGCGCTGTTCGCGCCGCCGAAGCAGGGCTAGGTTAGGCGCCTGGATTCTTAAGCGCCAGGATTCGGCTCGCCCCGCACAGCCCGTACGCACTGAACGCACTGAAACAAACCACGCATTGAAGAAGGGAGTCACCGAGGTCATGTCGACCGATCACAGCTTTATCCTCAAACTGTCGTGCGCCGACCGGCCCGGCATCGTTCACGCCGTGTCGGGCTTTCTGTTCGAGCGTGGCAGCAATATTCTCGACTCCGCGCAGTTCGGCGACAGCGGCACCGGCGAATTCTTCATGCGCGTGCATTTTCAGCAGGTGGGCGGCGATCCGGGGCTCGACGCGTTGCGTGCCTCGTTCGCGACGCTCGCCGAACAGTTCGGCATGCGCTGGGAGTTGCACGATGCGAGCGTGAAGCCGCGCGTCGTGATTATGGTGTCGAAAATCGGCCACTGCCTGAACGATCTGCTGTTCCGCTACCGCACCGGTCAGATCAACATCGACATTCCGGCGATCATCTCGAACCACAAGGAGTTCTACCAGCTCGCCGCGAGCTACGACATTCCGTTCCATCACTTCCCGCTGCTCGGCGGCACGCCGGACGCGAAGGCCGCGCAGGAAGCGCGCGTGCTCGACGTCATCAACGAGCATCGGGCCGACCTCGTGGTGCTCGCGCGCTACATGCAGATTCTGTCGCCAACGCTGTGCGAAGCGCTGGCCGGCCGCGCGATCAACATTCACCACTCGTTCCTGCCGAGCTTCAAGGGCGCGAAGCCGTATTACCAGGCGTTCGATCGCGGCGTGAAGCTGATCGGCGCGACCGCTCACTACGTGACGACCGATCTCGACGAAGGCCCGATCATCGAGCAGGAAGTCGAGCGCGTCGATCACAGCATGACGCCGGAGCAACTGACGGCGATCGGCCGCGACGTCGAATGCGTGACGCTCGCGCGTGCGGTGAAGTGGCACGTCGAGCATCGCGTCGTGCTGAACGGCAGCAAGACGGTGGTGTTCCGCTAACCGTTGCCGAATAGGCATTGCGCCGGTCGAGGCCGGCGCAATGGCGGTTTTCCTGGCGTGACGTCCCTCGCGCTCTCCTATGAGCGCACGGCCGTTCCACTCGCGCCGTTCGTTCCATGGGCTCCGTCCGGGTTGCGCGCGAGAAGATTCGCGTTATGCGCGGAACGGCGGCGCGCGTTCAGCTTCTTCAGCCAGATCAGCAGGCCCGTGATGCTCAGCACGGCTACTGCGATACCGGTCGCACTGATCAGAATCCGTCCGCCCAGGCCCAGAATGCGCCCCGAGTGCAGCGGGAATTGCACCTGCATGAAGATGTCGCCCGCGGTGCCCTTGCCGGGAATCTGCGCGGCGAGCTGTTTGCCGGTGACGGCGTCCCAGTACATCCACGGGTTGCCGAGGCCGATGTCGCCGTGATCGTTGCCGGGCGCATAGAAGCCGACGCCGTACGCATGCAGGCCTCCGGCGTAGTAGAGGCCGCCCGGCGGTACGGCCAGATGCCTGTCCTTGCCGGCCTGTCGCGCGATGTCGACGATGCGCTCGCGGCTCAATACCCGATCGCCCGGCTGCGGCGCGCGCAGGATTTCCGGGTTGTTGATCGGATCGGGCGTCAGCGTCGAGAGGCGCGAGACGATCGGGCGCACCACCTGCGACGACAGGTTCATCGAGATCGACGTCAGCGCGACGATCATCAGCACGCCCCAGATCCATACGCCGCCGGAGCGGTGCAGATCGAACGTGAGCGCGTAGCCGCCGCGCTTCAGGCGGAACGCGAACGACTTGCGCCAGGCCTTGAAGCTTGGAAACGACAGGCATAGCGCGATCGCGCTATCGAACAGCCAGACGATGCCGACGATCCCCATCAGCCACGTGCCGACGTCGAAGCCGCCCATGAACGGCAACTGCAGCGTGTAATGCAGCTTGTAGATGAATGGAATCAGGTTGAGCCGCGCGAGCGACACGGCGCCCCATTCGCGGCGTCCCTGGATTTCGCCGGTGACGGGATCGACGGCGATCTGGTTGAAGTCGAGCGGGTAGGGCTTCCTGGTGGCCGGATCGGTGCGCGGCAGCACCATCATCTGCAATGCCTGGCCGGGCTCGACTTCTAGCGGCAGATAGGTCACCTGAAGGCGCGGGTCGGCCGCCTCGACGCGGTTCGCGAGTTCGAGGCTCGACAGCGCCGGGCCGGCCGTACGGGCCTGGTAGAACGATGGGTTTAGCGCCGCATCGAGTTCGTGGTCCCAGGCGATGATCGCCCCGGTCAGACCGGCGACGAACAGAAACAACGCGGTGGCGACGCCGAACCAGCGGTGCAGACGGACGAGCTGGCCTCTCATGCGCGAACCGGCCGGGCGAAGCGGAAACCCGGGGCCGAGCCAGGGCGGAAATTCAGGCGAAATATCACGATGCGAATCGTCTTGTAAATGGGAATTATTCTCATCTTATGGGCTTGTACGATCCGCTGCAAGTTTTCTGTCAGGGAAAACGCTGTCGTGTGTGGCAAGTCGTGTGTCGCAGCGCAAGGCGAAAAAAAAGCGGCACCGTAGTGCCGCTTTGCTTTGCCAGCGTGGGGCTCAGTGTGAGCTTGAGCCGTCCGTTCTCGAATGTCTCACCTGACACGAGCGCCGGCTTCGATCAACCGGTTCGGCCGCGAGGCCCGCCCGCCTTATCCGCTCCTTCCGTCTTTTTTGCCCCTTCCGCCGCTCACGCTCAGACGAGCCGCAGATAAATCAGCTCGCGCTTGATATACGCATAGAAAATCGGCGCCGCGATCACGCCGGCAATGCCGAACGCCGCTTCCATGACGAGCATCGCGATCAGCAGTTCCCAGGCGCGCGCCTCGATCTGTCCGCCGACGATCCGCGCGTTCAGGAAGTATTCGAGCTTGTGAATGAGGATCAGGAACACGAGCGACATGACCGCCGCCGGGAAGCTGACCGACAGCGCGACCGCGACGATGATCGTGTTCGAGATCAGATTGCCGATCACCGGCAGCAGCCCGACGATGAACGTCACCAGCACCAGCGTTTTCGACAGCGGCAACTGATCGTGAAAGAGCGGCAGGATCACGAGCAGGAAGATCGCGGTGAATACCGCGTTGAGCGCGGAAATCTTCACCTGCGCGAACACGATGCGGCGGAAAGCGTCGGCGAAACGCGTCACGCGCGTGACGAACGCGGTGGACAGCGGCAGCCGCTGGATATGCTTCTGCGCGCCGACCGCGATGATCGCGCCGATGATCATGCCGAGCAGCACATGCGTAAACCCGCGCGCCGCGGTCGTGCCGCCTTGCTGCAGCATGTTCGCGTGCGTGTGCATCAGTTCCGCGGCGCGCGTCTTCATCTGCTCGGTGTCGACCGGCAGATAGTTGGCGATGAACTGCGGAATCCGGCCGCGCGCCTGGTCGATCAGCTGCATGGCCTGATCGAGCAGATTCTGCACGCTCGGCACGTCGTTCTCGAAGTGCTCGATGATGCCGAGCGTGAGCCCCGTCAACGCGCCGACGATCACCGCGGAGAGGATCACCACCGCGAGCCAGCGCGCCCGCTTGCCCGACATGTGGCGCTCGATGCGCGGCGCGATCGTATGCACGAGCTGGAACACGAGCAGCCCGGCGAGCAGCGAGCCGAGCAGCTTCAGTTCGATCACCGCCCACATGGCGAACAGCATCACCACGTAGCTGCCGATTTCGACCGCCGACAGCTTCGGCAGGCTCATGTCGCTGGTCAGCCTGACCGGGCGTGGCCGCAGGTCTTGCACCCGTCCTTCGTCGCGCGCCTGATTCCGCTTGGTCATGGCTTGTTCCGTCTCCAACCCGTGAGGTGCTGCGTTACTTTGCGCTGGCGGTGCGCTTCAGAAGCGGCGCCAGATACTTGCCGGTAAAACTTGCCTTTGACCTGGCGACCTGCTCGGGCGTGCCCTGGGCGATGATCTGCCCGCCGCCCGCACCGCCTTCGGGACCGAGATCGATGACCCAGTCCGCAGTTTTGATTACATCGAGATTATGTTCGATGATCACGACGGTATTACCCTGGTCGCGCAACCGGTGGATTACTTCCAGCAGCAGCGCGATGTCGTGAAAATGCAGGCCGGTGGTCGGTTCGTCAAGGATGTATAGCGTGCGACCGGTGTCGCGCTTGCTCAGTTCCAGCGAGAGTTTCACGCGCTGCGCCTCGCCGCCCGACAGCGTGGTGGCCGACTGGCCGAGGCGGATATAGCCGAGACCCACGTCCAGCAAGGTTTTCAGCTTGCGCGCGACGACCGGCACGGCCTTGAAGAACTCGTACGCGTGTTCGACCGTCATGTCGAGCACTTCGCTGATGTTGCAGCCCTTGTACTGGATGTCGAGCGTTTCGCGGTTGTAGCGCTTGCCGTGGCAGACGTCGCAAGGCACGTAGACGTCGGGCAGGAAGTGCATCTCGACCTTCAGCACGCCGTCGCCCTGGCACGATTCGCAGCGTCCGCCCTTCACGTTGAACGAGAAGCGGCCCGGATCGTAGCCGCGTTCCTTGGCGGCCGGCACGCCCGCGAACAGCTCGCGGATCGGCGTGAACAGGCCCGTGTAGGTGGCCGGATTCGAGCGCGGCGTGCGGCCGATCGGCGACTGGTCGACGTTGATGACCTTGTCGAAATGCTCGAGGCCCTCGATCGACTCGTACGGCGCGGGCTCGGTGGACGAGCCGTACAGGTGATGCGAGACCGCGTGATAGAGCGTGTCGTTGATGAGCGTCGACTTGCCCGAGCCAGACACGCCGGTCACGCAGGTCAGGAGACCCACCGGCAGATCGAGCGTCACGTTGTGCAGATTGTTGCCGTGCGCCTCGACGATGCGCAGGTGCCGCTCGTCGGGCTCCTTGCGCTCGTCGGGGAATTCGATCGTGCGCGCGCCCGACATGTACTGCCCGGTCATCGACGCCGCGTTCCGCTGCACCTCTTCGGGCGTGCCCTCGGCGATCACCATGCCGCCGTGCTCGCCCGCGCCGGGTCCCATGTCGACCACGTAGTCGGCCATGCGGATCATGTCTTCGTCGTGCTCGACGACGATCACCGAGTTGCCGAGATCGCGCAGATGCTTGAGCGTCGAGATGAGCCGGTCGTTGTCGCGCTGATGCAGGCCGATCGATGGCTCGTCGAGCACGTACATGACGCCGGTCAGGCCCGAGCCGATCTGCGAGGCGAGCCGGATGCGCTGCGCCTCGCCGCCCGAGAGCGTTTCCGCGCTGCGTTCGAGCGACAGGTAATCGAGCCCGACGTTATTGAGGAACATCAGCCGCGCGACGATTTCCTTGACCACCTTGTCGGCGATCTCGCGTTTCGAGCCTTCGAGGCGCAGCGTCTGGAAGTAGCCGAGCGCGTCGCGCAGCGGCCAGCCGCTGATCTCGAAGATGCCGCGCGCGTCCTCATCCGTGCCGATGCGCACGAAGCGCGCCTCGCGGCGCAGCCGCGTGCCCGCACAAGCCGGGCAGGGCTGGTTGTTCTGATACTTGGCGAGTTCCTCGCGCACGGCGGCCGAATCGGTTTCGCGGTAGCGCCGCTCCAGATTCGGAATGATCCCTTCGAACACGTGTTCGCGCACGGAAGTGCGGCCGCGCTCGTTGATGTAGGAGAACGGAATCTCCTGCTTGCCCGAACCGTACAGCAGGATCTTGCGGACCTTCTCCGGCAGGTCTTCGAACGCGGTGTCGATGTCGAAGTCGTAGAACGCCGCGAGGCTCTGCAGCATCTGGAAGTAGAACTGGTTGCGCCGGTCCCAGCCCTTCACGGCACCCGCCGCGAGCGACAGCGACGGATGTGCGACCACCCGCTTCGGATCGAAGAAGGTGATCTGGCCGAGGCCGTCGCATTCGGGGCACGCGCCCATCGGGTTGTTGAACGAGAACAGGCGCGGCTCCAGTTCCGGCAGCGAATAGGAGCAGACCGGGCAGGCGAACTTCGAGCTGAACAGGTGC
Source organism: Paraburkholderia sp. Ac-20342 (assembly GCF_017104985.1). Classification (NCBI taxonomy): domain Bacteria; kingdom Pseudomonadati; phylum Pseudomonadota; class Betaproteobacteria; order Burkholderiales; family Burkholderiaceae; genus Paraburkholderia; species Paraburkholderia sp. Ac-20342. The sequence continues at coordinate 12,683 of NZ_JAAGPQ010000097.1, forward strand.
TCCTTGTCCGTATCCATTTCGAGCGCGACGGCGCGGCCGTCGGCGAGACGCAGCGCCGTTTCGAACGATTCGGCGAGGCGCTGCTTCATGTCGGGGCGCACGCGCAGACGGTCGATCACGACGTCGATCGTGTGCTTGTCGTTTTTCTTCAGCTTCGGCAGCGAGTCGACTTCGTAGATTTTCGCGGTGCCTTCGTTGGCCGTGCCGCCGCCCGAGCGCACGCGAAAGCGCACGAAGCCTTGCGCCTGCATGTCCTCGAACAGATCGGTGTGCTCGCCCTTGCGATCGCTGACGACGGGCGCGAGGATCATCAGGCGCGTTTCCTCGGGCAGCGCGAGCGCCGCGTCGACCATCTGCGAGACGCTTTGCGCTTCGAGCGGAATTTCGTGGTCGGGGCAGTAGGGCGTGCCGACGCGCGCGAACAGCAGACGCAGATAGTCGTGGATTTCGGTGACGGTGCCGACCGTCGAGCGCGGATTGTGCGAGGTCGCTTTCTGCTCGATCGAAATGGCCGGCGACAGGCCTTCGATCAGATCGACGTCGGGCTTTTCCATCAGTTGCAGGAACTGGCGCGCGTAGGCCGAGAGGCTTTCGACGTAGCGCCGCTGTCCTTCCGCATAGAGCGTGTCGAACGCCAGCGACGATTTGCCGGAGCCCGACAGCCCCGTGATGACGACGAGCTTGTGACGCGGTAGGTCGAGATTGACGTTCTTCAGGTTGTGGGTGCGAGCCCCACGAATACGGATTTGTTCCACGGATTTATTCCATGAACTGCGGAAAGAGGAGGAGGCCAAACCTGCTACTATAACGACTTTTCCAGACCGCCGTTACGGCTTCCTGACAGCGGGAACAGGGCGCGAGGGCAGGCTCGAGGTGCGCTGCAGGGCGACGGTTCGGCTCCGTGGGCTCGCCGCGCGGTGTGCCGCCCGGCTCATTCAAACAACGCTTCCGATGTCCAATCCGTCCGCCATCTCCACACGCATGAGCGCGCCCGAATTGCGCGCGACCATGTCGCTTGCCGCCATCTTCGCGTTGCGCATGCTCGGTCTCTTCATGATCATGCCGGTGTTCTCGGTTTACGCGAAGACCATCCCCGGCGGCGACAACGTGCTGCTCGTCGGCATCGCGCTCGGCGCCTACGGCGTCACGCAGTCGATGCTCTACATCTTCTACGGCTGGATTTCCGACCGGGTGGGCCGCAAGCCCGTCATCGCGACCGGCCTGCTGATCTTCGCGATCGGCAGCTTCGTCGCGGCGGGCGCGCACGACATGACGTGGATCATCGTCGGGCGGGTGATCCAGGGCATGGGCGCGGTGTCCTCGGCGGTGCTTGCGTTCATCGCCGACCTTACTTCCGAGGAGCATCGCACCAAGGCGATGGCGATGGTCGGGGGCAGCATCGGCATGTCGTTCGCGGTGGCGATCGTCGGCGCGCCGATCGTGTTCCACTGGCTTGGCATGAGCGGGCTCTTTACGCTGGTCGGCATCTTCGCGATTCTCGCGATCGGCGTGGTGCTGTGGATCGTGCCCGATGCGCCGAAGCCCGTGCACGTGCGCGCGCCGTTCGCCGAGGTGCTGCACAACGTCGAGCTGCTGCGCCTGAACTTCGGCGTGCTCGCGCTGCACGCGACGCAAACCGCGCTGTTCCTCGTCGTGCCGCGCATTCTCGAAGCGGGCGGCCTGCCGGTTGCTTCACACTGGAAAGTTTATTTGCCCGTAATGGGCCTGTCGTTCGTGATGATGGTGCCGGCGATCATCGCCGCGGAACGGCGCGGCAAGATGAAGGTCGTGCTGCTTTCGGCGATCGGTCTTATCCTGATCGGCCAGTTGTTATTGGGCGTCGCACCGCATACGATTCTCAGTGTGGCGGCGATCCTCTTCGTTTACTTTCTGGGCTTCAACATTCTCGAAGCCTCGCAGCCGTCGCTGGTATCGAAACTCGCGCCCGGCACCCGCAAGGGCGCGGCGGTCGGCGTGTACAACACCACGCAGTCGATCGGGCTGGCGCTGGGCGGCGTGGTCGGCGGCTGGCTGCTGAAGGCGAACGGCGCGAGCGCGGTGTTCTTCGCCTGTTCGGGGCTCGTGTTCTGCTGGCTTATAATCGCCGCACAGATGAAACAGCCGCCGCGCAAGGCATAGCAGAGCGTATTCGGGGCATGTCCCCGGGGCACGTCCCACGCATCCAGAACTCACCCGGCGGCGGGCAGAGGCGTGTTTCCGGTCTCGGGCCTGCCGGCCATGAGATGCGAACCGCGTAGTGCCGCGCCGCCTGCAAATGGAATCAACAGGAGAAACTCATGGCATCCGTGAACAAGGTCATTCTCGTCGGCAATCTCGGAGCCGATCCGGAAGTCCGTTATCTTCCGAGCGGCGACGCAGTGGCGAACATCCGCCTTGCAACGACGGACCGCTACAAGGACAAAGCGTCCGGCGAAATGAAGGAAGCGACCGAATGGCACCGCGTGGCGTTCTTTGGCCGCCTCGCGGAAATCGTGTCGGAATATCTGAAGAAGGGCTCGTCGGTCTACCTCGAAGGGCGTATCCGCACGCGCAAGTGGCAGGCGCAGGACGGCACCGATCGCTACTCGACCGAAATCGTCGCTGAACAGATGCAGATGCTGGGCGGCCGCGGCGGCGCGTCGATGGGCGGTGGCGACGAAGGCGGCTACAGCCGTGGCGAGCCGATGGAACGCGGTGGTGGCGGCGGCGGTGGCCGGGCGATGTCCGGTGGCGGTTCGCGTGGCGGCAGCGGCGGCGGTGGTGGCGCGAGCCGTCCGAGCGCGCCGGCTGGCGGCGGGTTCGATGAGATGGATGACGATATTCCGTTCTAGGCGGAACCTGTTCATCAGCTGTTAAATGGAGGCCGGAAAACAGAACGTAATCAATAGGTTACGTAAGGTTTTTCCGGCCTTTTTCTTTTATGCTTGTGTCGCGATAAGCGGAACTGCAAACGTCGCGTTAAATTGGGGCCATCCAACACGGAGATGGCCCTCATGTCAAAACTGACGGTTCGCAGCATAAAGCTAGCTTCAGGCGAGCGGATAGCCTTGCTCACACACGGTTCGCTCGGCCTGCCAGTGATCCCGGTCGTCCACTATGTCCTTGACCGGTATCGACAGGCCGGACGCTCCCCCGCCACAATGCGACAGGGGTTGCGCGCAGTAGCGCTTGGCCTCGACCTGTTCTGCCGGTTAAATATCGATCTGGTCGAACGGGCTGCCCAGCTAAGGTTTCTGTCACGCCCGGAACTGATTGCGCTTGCCGATCTTTGTCGGACCTCGATACCTGAATTAGGCTCACGGCCCGTCGATCCCAGATACAGTGTCACCCGCTATTTCACCTGCATTGACTATGTCAAGTGGGTCGCCGAACCGGTTATCGGGAGAGTTACCGGGGCTCGTGAGCATGCCGCCGCGCTTGAGGCCTTAAATCGCTTTGAGAAGCGAGCGAGGCGCCTTGCTCCACCCTCCGATGTGGCGTCCGGGCATATGCCCGGCGAAAGGTTGGGCATGACCCCTGAGCAGCGGGAGTTGTTTCTGCGAGTCATACGCCCCGGTGAGCTGGAAAATCCGTTCAAACCGGAATTACAGATTCGCAACGCTGCATTGCTGATCTTGGCATACGACCTTGGCCCGCGTGCCGGTGAGTTGCTGGGTCTTAAATGCGTCGATATTGACTTCGGTGTGAATCCAGCGTCCGTGACGTTTCATCGCCGCCACGACGACCCGGACGACAGTCGACCTAATCCTGCTTCGACAAAGACACACGGACGCATCCTTCTTCTAGACGACGATCTTCGCGATTTGCTCGACAGATGGATCTCTGATGGTCGCTCGGATCGCACGCTGTTTCCAGAAGCCAGACGGCATCCCTACGTATTCGTTAACCATCGGGGCGGGCAGCTCTCAGACAGAGGCCTAAGGCTGATTGTCTCGACGCTTTCGAAGCATTATCCCTCGTTGGGTCGGTTTTTTCCCCACCTTCTCAGACACGACTGGAACGACCGCTGGAACGAGACGAATGCCGAATCGGGCAACGAAGCAGCGGACATTCGCGACCAGAAATATGCGATGGGATGGTCTGCCAACTCCAAGATGCCATTGCGATATGGCAAGCGATCCATTCGAAATTCAACGAATAAAAAAATATCGAAGATGCAACAGTCGGCCATGCATAGGGATGGCAAATAAGCATGACTCTAGCCGCTGAACAGTAGTTCATCCTTCCACTCGGAGTTTTCGTCCGGAGCGGGCAACCAAGGAAAGCAAGCCCGCTGACGACCATGATTGTCAACATAGACATACGATTTCACAGGGCCTCCCCGTTCACGATAGCTCCTCAGAACAATGAGTTCGGTTAACTTCTCCGGCTTCCTTCCCCCCGCACCCCCTTGACTGTTGAGAAATATATGCAAAATCGCAAACCCGAAAAAATTGATTAACGAGAAGACTGGAACGCCCGACATGCGGGCGTTTCAAGAGAGGCGACAGGAAATCTTGACACCTCAACTCTTGACAAAAAACCTGGGCATTTGCGATAGAATCTCAATGAATCAATGGTTTAGCTAGTGATTTAACCACCAGTACTTCCGCTAACCGTTCTAAAACCTACTTCGCGTAATTTGTGTTGATTGAAGCCCGTGTGCCTTGAGCACACGGGCTTTTTCTTTACCCGCGTGCCAAATTGTGACTGAGTGGCGTTTTTACTCAACGACTACGTGAAAGAACGGCCCGCGCATATTCGCGTCACCCGTACTGGCTTGTGTTCGAAGAGATGAGCCGTCTATGTAAATCGCATACGGCTACACTTCTTCGCCCATTGAAAATCGCGTCATATCAAGGGCAGATAGCGTGGTGCTCTTCGAACCGTTACCTGCCACGACATGACTAGAAGACTGGAACAACGGCATCGACGTGAATACCAAGGGTGTGCCTCACAGTATTGGCGCCTTCCTCTCCCGCTTTTGTCGAGCACGTTATTTCCCAAAATAATTCGATCAGTCGATCTGGAAAATAATAAAAAATAAAACCCAGAACTCCGCCAATTTCGGACACGGCCGATTCAATTTCAGTGCTGCTGCTGATAAAAAGAATTCCGAATGCGGTGCCGTTCAATCAGGCATCACCATCACAAGATTTTTTCGCGATACAGATCAGGGTTGCACGCAGAGTTGCATTAGAGCGCCGTCCGTTTGACAGCGCAATCCCCGGGTTCATGGGCACGTAGCCATCGCCGGCATGATTGCCAGAAGCGCTTGCACAGGCTAATCCCTGTGACCACATCCGTTCGATGATCGACGCTCGTTACGTCGGCCGCATTCGCAACGAAGATGGCAAGCGCATTCCAATAAAGCTCGCTCAATTAAAAAATGCAGTTATCTGTTTGCCATCTTGATAAAAGGCGAATGTCATTTCTCCGGCAATGAATATATCCCGTAATCGACCGTATAAAATTTATTTCGACAAAAATTTGAACGAAATCATGAACCAACCTTATAACTACACATATCACGCTCCAATCAATTCACCCCTGGATACCGAAGGGCTTCATGTGCTAAACGGCCGGGACGGCCTGGAAGAATTGCTCAGGCAGGCTCACAAAGACGCCGCCGCGCTTCAGGATGCCGTCTTGAGGCTGAGCGGCGAACTGCGCGCGGCGAAGATCGACGGTGAAATTGCCAACCGGAAGATCGAAGTACTCACGAGGCTGCAAGCCGAAGTCGTCGCGCTGCGCGGCGACGGCATCGGCACGGTCTCCGAACATGAACGCACCGATCAGCCCGTGGGCGCGACAGCCCGCCCGACAGCGGGAGGTACGCGAGGAGCGGGTCGCCGGGCGCGGATTCTATGGGGCGGCGTAGCGTTGCTGGTTCTGGCATCCGTCGCGCTGGTCGTTTTGCAGAAAACGAACGGGCCGCTGGTACACGACATGATGGACCGTGCGAAGACTTCGTTTCAGGGCACCGTCGATAAACCCTAGTACGCCAATCGAGCCGAGGTTTGCGTCGGCTCGTGCCGCTGCGTTTCGCGCGAGGCATCGGAAATGTCGCCTCACTTGCGCAGATGGTCGAGCGCTCCTCTGAGCGGCGCGCTCGAAATCATGATCGGCCCTGAAAAGGGCGTATCCAGATCGACGATCACGTAGATCGACGAAGCAATCGACACCGCCCCCAGCGTGATCGTGACGAGCGCGAGCGCATTACGCGGCGCGATCAGTCCGAAGCTCAGGAAAATCACGCACAGCCAGAACGTGAGCGTCGTGAAGAACGGCTGCGAGATCGAGCTGTGCGCCTCTTCGATGATTCGCCAGCGTGCGTCGACGACGCGCCGGTATTGCGTCAACGCATCCTCCAGCGTGCGTTGCTGCAGCGAATCGCGCGTGCGCAGTTGCCGCAATTGCTGTCCCACTGACGTCAGCATGTCGCCGAGCTGCTCGTTTTCGAGCGTGCCGGCGCTGTCCTGCGTGCCGACGCGCGGATAGTCGCCGCCCGGCGCCGGCTCGCCCGGCCACGTCGAGGCGATCGCCGCCGCCGTGTACTGGCGCAGCAGGCGTCGCGAGTCGTCGGTATCGTGGCCTAGCTCGCGCAGCGTCGTGTCGAATTCGATCAGCTCGGCGGCAAGGGTGCGCAGATCGTTCGCCGCAGTGTCGAAGCCCGATTTTGCCGAGGCCGTCATCAAGCCGAGCACGAGGGCGGCGAACGTCACGAGCATGCCGATCACGAGCTGGATCAGTTGCACGGTCTCGTGCGCCTTGTGCTCCTCAGGCAGCAGCGGCCGTACACCGACGCCGATGCCGGTCGCGGCCAGCAACAGCACGAACACCAGCACGGCCGAACCGATTTCCGACATACGGAGGACACTCCCGAACAGGAATTGCGTTGCGACACCTTATTGATTTATCTCAAGCCGCACGCGCCATCAAGCCGGCAAAACCATAACGTTTTCTTGCCGTCCGCCGTCGTCCCTTCATGGGGTATCGCTTAAATTTTAATCACACGTTGCGACCGGATCGGCGCGGCCTCGGGCGCGGCATACATGGCCGGGTCGTCCGTCGCCGCGGATTCGTACCGGGAATGCGCGCCATCAAGCCGGTCGTGCGTTACGGCATCGCCGCATAGTACTTCGCGAGACTTTCGATTTCCTCGGGCGTCATTTGCCGCGCGACGTTGCGCATCTGCTCGTTGATGTCGTTATGCCGGTCGCCCGCCGCGAACGCGTGCAGCTGCGCCGCCAGATAAACCGCCGATTGCCCGCCGAGCCACGGCGCCGCGCCCTTGCGGTCGAGCTGTCCGTGGCAGGCCGCGCAGGGCGCGATATTGCGCTCGGGATCGCCCTGCATCGCGAGCCGCGCCGCGTTCGCATCGGGCTCCGCGCCGGCGCGCGAAGTTGACGATGTCGCTTCGGCGCGCGGCAGCGAAGCATAGTAAGCGGCCAGATCGTGCAGATCCTGCTCGCTGCGCGGCGCGATGATCGCCTGCATCACCGCGCTCAGGCGCTGGCCGCTCTGATAGTCGCGCAACTCCTTGTAGATCACGTCGGCGTATTGCCCCGCGAGCGCGGGCGCCGTGACCGGCGGTGTACCGGACACGCCGTGGCACATCGAGCAGTTCTGCGTCGCGATCGTCGCGCCGCGGCCGATCGAATCCGCCGCCGCATGCGTGACTCGCTGCGGCGGCAGCACGACCACTTCACTGGGCACCGTTGCCGGGACGCTCTTGTCGCCGCCGTACCAGCTCGACGGCACGCCCGCCGCGCCGCAGATGCGCGCCCAAAGATCGAGGCCGCCGAACGCCGTGCTCGCCGACGGCAGCCAGACGAAGCCGATCAGTATCGCGACGATCGCAATTGCGATCGTGCCGCCCACGCTCCATGTGAACCATGGATTGCGCAAGCTGAAGACGCGTTCCTCGTTCATCGCTGCGCTCCGATGACGACCGCCGGCACCGAAGTCTGCGGCAGCCTGAGCAGTTGCAGGATCGGCACGCTGTAGTTGACGACCGTGAGCCCGATCATCAGCGAGACCCACAGGCCGAAGCCGTTGAGCGCGACCGGCACGCGCTCGACCGGATGCGCGGCGGTCGCGAAACGGAATGCTTGCGGTTCGGTCGCGGGCCCGAACTGCGACTTCGCGAGGATATAGATGAACAGCCCCCCCGAGACGAGCAGGATCAGCCCGCCGACCGCCGACATGCCGACCCAGAACGCCTGCCCCTGCATGCCCGGCATGCTGTAGTCGTAATAGGCCATGCGGCGCGGCGCGCCGAGCAGGCCGACGTAGTGCCACGGCAGTGTCACGACCATCATGCCGATGAACCACAGCCACAACTGCGTGCGCACGAGCTTCGCCGAGCAGATCGCGCGGCCGGTCAATTGCGGCCACAGTTCATACGCGATCGCGAAGTACATGATGACGATCGCGCCGCCGAAGATCAGGTGGAAGTGCCCGGTCACCCACTGCGTGTTGTGCACGGTCGAGTTCAGCTGATAGCTCATGTTGATGAGCCCGCCCGCGCCGCCGAAGCCGAGCATCACGAACGAGAACGCGATCACGAGCATCATCGGATTGCGCCACGGCAGCGCCGTGAGCCAGCCGAACGCGCCCTTGCCGCCGCGCAGCCGGCCCGCGATTTCGACCGACGCGCAGATCGTGAACACGGTCAGCAGCGTCGGCACCGACACCATGCCGGTGAACACCGCGTGCAGGAACTTGAAGCCCGCGCCGACCTGCGGATCGGCGAACAGATGGTGGATGCCGATCGGCATCGCGAACACGAGGAACAGGATGAACGACACGCGTGCCATCGAGTCGCTGTAGAGCCGTCCGCCGATCGCGCGCGGCACCAGCGTGTAGTACGCGATATACGCCGGGATCAGCCAGAAGTAGACGATCGCATGCAGCGTCCACGAGAACAGGATGCGCGCGAGGCCGGCGTCGATCGTCTTCGTGAGGCCGAAGGCGACCGGCAGGATCTGGAACAGGATTTCGAGCGCCGCGCCGACCGCGGTCCACGCCCACAGATACGCGCCCGCCACGTTGGCGAACATCGCGAGCGGCACCGGCTTGCCCGGATTGGCGCGCTTCCAGATGCGCAGGTTCACGTGCATCAGCGCGACCCAGATCCACGAGCCGATCACCACGAGCACCACGCCGAGGTAGTAGAACGGACTGCCGATCATCGGCGGATAGAACGTGTAGAGCACCGAGGCCTCGCCGAGCGCGACCGGCACCATCGCCATGACCGCGCCGACGAGCAGGATGAAGAACGCGGCCCATGCCCACTTGAGGCCCGCGAGGCGCTGCGCGAGCGCAAGCTCGACGATTGCGTAGCCGAAGCCCATCGCGACGAGCGTCGGCAGCGCGTAGGCCATCACGGTGCCGTGCGCGGTCACCGAGCGGTAGTACAGCTCGGGGTCGCCGACCCACGGCAGGAACGGGCTGCGCGCGAGCATCTGCCAGGCGCCGAGCACGAGCGCGACGAGGAACAGCACGAAGGCGAGCCAGAAATGCGCGAGAACGAGTCGCTTAGCGTGAAACACAGCTGAGTCTCCGTGATTGTCGGGCCTGCTCGAAGAAGGCGGCTTTGTCGATCACTTTCACGTGCGCCCACATGGTCTGATGGCCGAAGCCGCAGAACTCGTGACACGGCATCGCGTGGTCGGCGGGATGGTCGAAATAGGTGTTCAGCGTCGAGACGTAGCCGGGCACGATCATCGTGTTGATGTTGGTGTCGTTCACGAGCAGGCCGTGCACGACGTCGGCGCTCGTCGTGCGGATCGTGACCGGCGTGTCGGCGGGCACGAGCAGGCACTGCGGCGTGAACGAGTATTGCTGCGCGACGAAGCGCACGATCACCGAGCCGTCGGGCTGGACCGCGCTGCCGAGATTGTCCTCGACGAATTCGCCGGACAGTTGCAGCCGCGCGGGATCGATCGTCTCGACGCGCGAGGGCGGCATCATCGCCCAGTGCACGCCGGAGAACACGATCACGGCGAGCAGCAGCACGATCAGCGCGCTGGCGAAGATGGCCCAGCGGCGCTCGGCGCGTAACGCGACCGCATGGCCGCTATGGGGTTGATGGCTCGATTCGGTCGACATGGTCAGTGGATGATGCCGCGCGGCAGGAACACCAGAAAGTAGAAGCCGAACCAGATCGCGATGACGATCAGCGTCGCGACGCCGGCGAGCGCGATCGCGCCATGCGGACCGGCGGCGACGATGCGCTCGACTTCGGCGTCGGTGGGCGGCGCGTCGTGGGTGTCGTTCGCTTCCATCTTGCGGTTTTCTCCGTGTTGTCCGGGGCGGCGCGTCAATGCAGCGGCGCGTTGCGCAACGCGTTGACCTCGCGGGCCGTCACCGGCAGCCCGTGATTGCCCCACGCGGTGCGGATAAAGGTGACGACGGCGGCCGCCTCGGTGTCGTTCAGCTCCTGGCCGAACGGCGGCATGCCGTAGGGCTCCGGATTGCGCTTCGTGCCGGGCGGGAAGCCGCCGTTGAGCACGATGCGGATCGGGTTGACGGCCGAATCCATTTCGATCGACTGGTTGCCCGCGAGCGGTGGATAGTGCGGCAGTTGTCCCTCGCCGTTGGCGCCGTGGCAGAGCGCGCATTTGTCCGCGTAGATCTGTTTGCCGAGTGCGAACACCTGCGCGTCGGGCGTCGCGCTCGGGCCGCTCTTGCGGCCGCGATTGTCGGGCAGCGACTTCAGATAGACAGCCATCGCGCGGATGTCGTCGTCCGACAGATACTGCAGGCTGTGATAGGTGACTTCGGCCATCGGACCGTAGACCGCGCCGCGCTTCGAAATGCCGGCCTGCAGCAGATCGACGATGTCCTCGATGCTCCAGTCGCCGAGGCCGCCGTCCTTGTCGGACGTGAGCGACGGCGCGTACCAGTTCTGCACCGGAATCAGCCCGCCCGCGAACTGCTCGCGCTGCGACGAGCCGCCGAGCATGTTGATGCGCGTATGGCACATCGAGCAGTGTCCGAGCCCTTCGACGAGATACGCGCCCCGGTTCCACTCGACCGACTGGGCCGGATCGGGTTTGAACTCGCCCTCGTGGAAATACAGCGTGCGCCAGCCGTACAGCAGCTCGCGCTGGTTGAACGGAAAGCGCAGCGTGTGCTTGCGGTTCGGTTCGCGCACCGGCTCGACGGTTCTCAGGAATGCGAAGATCGCATCCGAGTCTTCGCGCGTGACCTTCGTGTATTGCGCAATCGGCATGGCCGGATAGATCAGCGTGCCGTCGGGCTTGCGGCCCGTGCGCATCATCTTGAAGAAGGCGTCCTCGCTCCACGTGCCGATGCCGTATTGCGGATCGGGCGTGATGTTCGGCGAATAGAGCGTGCCGAACGGCGTGTCCATCGCGAGGCCGCCCGCGAACAGCTTGCCGCGCGGCGCGGTGTGGCAGGCGATGCAGTCGCCGGCGCGCGCCAGATACTCGCCGCGCTTGACGAGGTCGGAGCGGGGGGCGGCGGTGGGTGTGGTGACCGCGGTGGTTGCGGTTGTCGTTGCGTTGGCGGCGGCGGGCGTGGCTTGCGGCGCCGCGGCATGGGCCGTGGTGATCAACGGCATGGCCGGCAGATCGACAAGCAGGCCAGCGCCGCTCGCGATGAGGCCAGCTGCCAGCGAGCCGGCCGCGAGCGATCTCATTGTGTGGCGCGGCTTGCCAAGGCGCGTGACGAAACGCGGAATGGAACTCGACCCGGAAGAACTCAACCCGGATCTCACACCACGATCCGAGCCGAAGCCCAGCCTCGCACCCAGCGAGCGCAGCCAATCCGGCGAACGACGTATCGGCTTCATTGCGGCTGGCTCCCACAGGCGAGCGGCAGCGGCCCGGCGGCCGTCGGCGCGGGCCGCGGATCGGCCGGACGCGGCTGGCGCGCGAGCCAGCTCGACACCGCGGTGATGTCGCGGTCGCTCAGCTTGACCGCGATCGTATGCATGCAGTCCGGCGCGAGCGCGTGACGCGTGCCCGAGCGCCACGTGCCCATCTGTCCGGCGATATAGCTCGCATGCAGGCCGAGCAGCCCCGGAATGCCCGGCTGCGTGCCGGTCATGCGCGCGCCGTGACAGGCGATGCAGGCCGGTATCTTGCGCGCCGGGTCGCCGTGCCGCACGAGCCGCTCGCCCGCGGCGAGCACCTCGGGCGATACGTTGCCGTGATCGGCCTCGGGATAGGGCGGTTGCAGATCGGCGAAATACTGGCTGATCTTGCGCAGATAGTCGTCGGGCAGAAACGCGAGCAGATAGCCCATCGGCGGATAGGTACGGCCGCCGTCGCGAAACGCGGTGAGCTGGTTGAACAGATAGTCGGCGGGCTTGCCCGCGATGCGCGGAAAGTAGTCGTTGTTCAGGCCCTGGCCCTGCACGCCGTGGCACGAGGTGCAGGCGCGCACGCGCTCGTCCATCGCCGAGGGCATCGCGCCGGGCACCTCGGCGGCCGCGAGCGACGCACCGCTGCCGAGCGCATACAGCAGAAATAGCAGAACTGAAGATCCGATGGTTCTACGATGCACGCGAGGCCTCGTCAGGGGAACGTTCTTTTCTCACGATCGATTTTTCATACGCGTTCGCGGGCTCTCAGGCGAATCCGGCCGGCGGCGCATGACGGACCATCGTGTGTTTCCTGCCCGTTGTTTTAAGGACTGCTTGAACAGCGAGGCGGAACCGGTTTGTTTGGCATCGCGAAGTATCGATTCGCGATGGCGATGCACTTGCATGGCGACAACGATGATGCACGCTGAATACGCCGAGGACGGCTGCTGCCGCACTGAGCATGAGCAACGCATTCAAACGGCTGCGTGGAGTCGGGCCAGGACAGCGCGCACAGGTTGCAGCAATTCAACAGGAGCGTCAATCGCAACGGCCGACGCTTCGACGGATTCTTGAGCTAGATCAAACCATGCTATGCACGATGCAACGCAATTTCAATGTGCGGGCGCACAGCGTCGCTTGAGCGATGCGGGTTGGTATGCGAATGCGATCGTCCGATGTCGGTGCGTGACGTCTTATGCGAAGAGCCGCATCAGCGCCGTGCGCGCATTGCTGACCCGTTCGCTTTCGCCGGGCCGCCCCGGCAGCAGATGAAACTCGACCGCGGGCAGCGCGGGCAAGCCCGTGTTGGCCGGGCAGGCCACCACGCCGTTGCCGGTCGACGATTCGTTCAGGCACGAGATGCCGAGCCCTGCCTTCAGCGCGAGTTGCAGACCCGCGACGCCCGAGGCCGAATGCGACACCACGTAGGCCACTTTGTGCTCGTCGAGCAGCTTGACGACGAAACGCTGCAACTGGCATGTCGACGGCAGCAGCACGAGGTGAAACGGCGCGGACGGTCGCGGCGCGGCATCGGCGGCGCTGACCCACAGCAGCTTTTCGCGCCGCACGACCGTGCTCGCCGGTGCGCCGCCGCGCGTGCGCGTCTGGCCGGTGACGAGCCGTGCCGACAACCCGATGTCGAACGAGGTGTGATCGTCGGCGCCGCTGTCGATCACCGCGCTCGGCAGCACCGTGACGTGCAGCCTCAGGCGCGGGTGCTGCTCGGAGAAGGCTTTCAGAATGCGCGCGATGTCGTGCGGCCGGTAATAGTCGGTGATCGCGATGCGCAGTTCGCCGTCGAGCGAGCGGCCCTGCAGGTCGTCGAATGCCGCTTCGCTCATTGCGATGATGCGCCGTGCATGATCGAGCAGCCGCTCGCCCGCAGGCGTCGTGCTGACGCCCTGCTTGCTGCGCACGAACAGCGGCTGGCCCGCGCGTTCCTCGAGCTTCTTCAACTGCTCGCTCACCGACGACTGCGACAGGAACACGCGTTCCGCGCCCGCCGACACGCTGCCCGATTCGGCGACGGCGACGAAAGTCCGCAACTGCGTGAGGTCGAATCCGCGCTGGCTCATGATTCGGTATTTCCGATGATGACGATCTGATTTTCCGGCTTTTCCGATGGAAAGCCCAGCCGTAGGATACCTCTGAATTCTTTCGGAGGGTGGAATGGACAACGAATCTGCGGCGCCGCTGGGCGGTGCGGTCGAACGCGGCGCGAAGCATCGCTGGAAGGTGCTCGGCGTGGGCTTTGCCGCGAACGCGAGCTTTTCGGCGGCGTTCTCGGGCATTCCGACGACGGCGGTTTTTCTACGCTCGGGCTATCACCTCGGCAACGACGGGCTCGGTCTCGTGCTCGGCATGCTCGGGCTTGGCATTGCGGTCAGCGAGTTGCCGTGGGGGCTGTTGACCGACCGCTGGGGCGACCGCCGCGTGCTGCTGCTCGGCTTGCTGTCGACCGCGGCCGCGCTCGCCGGTCTTGCGCTATTCGTGTCGCCGGGCGGCGCGCAGGTGCCGGGCATGACGCCGCTCGCGCTTGGCCTGCTGCTCGTCGGCCTGCTCGGTGGCAGCGTCAACGGATCGAGCGGCCGCGCCGTGATGGCGTGGTTTCGCGAAGGCGAGCGAGGTCTCGCGATGAGCATCCGGCAGACAGCCGTGCCGGCCGGCGGCGGGCTTGGTGCATTGGTGCTGCCGGTGCTCGTGTCGCGCTGCGGTTTTGCGAGCGCGTATGCGGTGCTGGCGGTGGCGTGCGCGGTGACGGCGTGGTTTGCGTGGTGCTGGCTGCATGAGCCGGCGCATTTGCGCGCGGAAGACGGGCAAAGGGCAGACGGCGCGAATGGAGCCAACGCGGCTAACGATGCTGGCGGCGCGGAACGGGCGCGCGGCACCCACGCCGCCCGCCCGGCTTGC
>NZ_JAAGPQ010000098.1:0-26078 GCF_017104985.1 Paraburkholderia sp. Ac-20342
TGATGGGCGTGCCGACCGCGATGTTCACGCCGATCTTCGTGATCGCGCGCACGGCGGGCTGGAGCGCGCACATCATCGAGCAGCGCATCGACAACAAGATCATCCGGCCGAGCGCGAATTACACCGGGCCGGACGACCTGCCGTTCGTGCCGCTCGCGAAGCGCGTTTGAGGCCAGTTCCGGGCGGGCTGTGTCACGCGTGCCGCCCGGTATTGAGCGAAATAAGCCGCGAAGCACATGTCAAAGCACGCAGCAAAACACGCATCAAAACACCCGCAATTCAGCAACACGCCAGCAGCGAGCTAAACTACCCGCACTGTCCGGCCGGCCGCGCGTTCGACGCGCCGGCCGCAGCCGGACTTTCCCTCGGCGGCCGATAACTGTCCTGTCCCCTACGCCATGAATACTGCCAACCGCAAACGCCTTCCCGGCACCGAACTCGACTTCTTCGATACGCGTGCCGCGGTCGATGCGCTCGAACCCGGCGCTTACGACAAGCTGCCGTACACGTCGCGCGTGCTTGCCGAAAATCTCGTGCGCCGCTGCGATCCGGCGACGCTCGCCGCATCGCTCAGGCAGATCATCGGCCGCAAGCGCGAACTCGATTTCCCATGGTTTCCGGCGCGCGTTGTCTGTCACGACATTCTCGGGCAGACCGCGCTCGTCGATCTCGCCGGCCTGCGCGATGCGATTGCGGCGCAAGGCGGCGACCCGTCGCTCGTCAATCCGGTCGTGCCGACGCAGCTCGTGGTCGATCACTCGCTGGCCGTCGAATGCGGCGGCTTCGATCCTGATGCGTTCGCGAAGAACCGCGCGATCGAAGACCGCCGCAACGAAGACCGCTTCGACTTCATCAACTGGACCAAGCGCGCGTTTCGCAACGTCGACGTGATTCCGCCCGGCAACGGCATCCTGCATCAGATCAACCTCGAACGCATGAGCCCGGTCGTGCAGGTGAAGGACGGCGTCGCGTTTCCCGATACGCTCGTCGGCACCGACTCGCATACGCCGATGGTCGATGCGCTCGGCGTGATCGCGATCGGCGTGGGCGGCCTCGAAGCGGAGAGCGTGATGCTTGGCCGCGCGTCGTATATGCGGCTGCCCGATATCGTCGGCGTGGAGTTGACGGGCAAGCCGGGCGAGGGCATCACCGCGACCGACGTGGTGCTGTCGCTGACCGAATTCCTGCGCAAGGAAAAAGTGGTCGGCGCCTACCTCGAGTTCTACGGCGAGGGCGCGGCGAACCTGACCTTGGGCGATCGCGCGACCATCGCGAACATGGCGCCCGAATTCGGCGCGACCGCCGCGATGTTCTATATCGACGAACAGACGATCAGGTATCTGAAGCTCACGGGCCGCGACGACGCGCTCGTCACGCTCGTCGAAACCTATGCGAAGCAAACCGGCTTGTGGGCCGATACGCTCAGGCATGCCGAATACGAGCGCGTGCTGAAGTTCGATCTCTCGACGGTCGTGCGCACGCTCGCGGGGCCGTCGAATCCGCATCGCCGTTTGCCGGTGGCGGACCTCGCCGCGCGCGGCATCAGCGGCAAGGTCGAGAACGAGCCCGGTTTGATGCCGGACGGCGCGGTCATCATCGCCGCGATCACGAGCTGCACGAATACGAACAACCCGCGCAACATGATCGCGGCGGGTCTGCTCGCGCGCAACGCGAACCGTCGCGGACTCACGCGCAAGCCGTGGGCGAAGACCTCGCTCGCGCCGGGCTCGAAGGCGGTCACGCTGTACCTCGAAGAGGCGGGGCTGCTGCCGGAACTCGAACAGCTCGGCTTCGGCGTGGTCGCCTATGCCTGCACGTCGTGCAACGGCATGTCCGGCGCGTTGGACCCGGCAATCCAGAAGGAAGTGATCGAGCGCGATCTGTATGCGACCGCCGTGCTGTCGGGCAACCGCAATTTCGACGGGCGCATTCATCCGTACGCGAAGCAGGCGTTTCTGGCCTCGCCGCCGCTCGTCGTCGCCTATGCGATTGCGGGCACGATCCGCTTCGACATCGAGAAGGACGTGCTCGGTATCGATGCCGATGGAAATGCAGTCACGCTGAAAGACATCTGGCCGTCGGATGCGGAGATCGATGCGATCGTCGCCGCGAGCGTGAAGCCCGAGCAATTCCGCAAGGTGTATGAACCGATGTTCGCGCTCGCTGCCGAGAGCGGCGAGCAGGCGAATCCGCTTTACGAGTGGCGCGAGACGAGCACCTATATTCGCCGTCCGCCGTATTGGGAAGGCGCGCTCGCGGGCGAGCGCACGCTCAGGGGCATGCGCGCACTGGCCGTACTCGGCGACAACATCACGACGGACCATCTTTCGCCGTCGAATGCGATTCTGCCGGACAGCGCGGCCGGCGAATACCTGACGAAAATGGGCCTGCCCGAAGAGGACTTCAATTCCTACGCGACGCATCGCGGCGATCATCTGACCGCGCAGCGCGCGACCTTCGCGAACCCGACGCTGAAGAACGAGATGGTGCTCGACAACGGCCAGGTGAAGGCCGGGTCGCTCGCGCGCATCGAACCCGAAGGCCAGGTCACGCGCATGTGGGAAGCGATCGAAACCTACATGGAGCGCAAGCAGCCGCTGATCGTGATCGCGGGCGCCGACTACGGCCAGGGCTCGTCGCGCGACTGGGCCGCGAAGGGCGTGCGTCTGGCCGGCACCGAAGCGATCGTTGCGGAAGGCTTCGAGCGGATTCACCGCACGAACCTCGTCGGCATGGGCGTGTTGCCGCTCGAATTCAAGCACGGCGTGAACCGTTTGACGCTCGGCATCGACGGCACCGAAACCTTCGACGTGACCGGCGAGCGCAAGCCGCGCGCGGACCTCACGCTCGTGATTCATCGCAAGGACGGCGAACGTGTCGAGGTGCCCGTCACGTGCCGGCTCGATACGGCCGAGGAAGTGTCGATCTACGAAGCGGGCGGCGTGTTGCAGCGTTTCGCGCAGGACTTTCTCGAATCGACGCAAGCGGCGGCCTGATGGTTTGATGGTTTGACGCCGCTGGGTTTTACGACCGGTACCGGCGGTTTGCGCCGCAAGCGTGATTGCGGCGAACACGAAGCAGAACAATGCGATGCGGCCCGACGATGCCGCATCGCCTCCCATCGAAGACGATTTCATCTCAGGACACTCTCATGGCCCACCTTCCCCAGATCAAGATTCCGGCCACCTATATGCGCGGCGGCACCAGCAAGGGCGTGTTTTTCCGCTTGCAGGACTTGCCCGAGGCCGCGCAACAGCCGGGCGCCGCGCGCGACGCGCTGCTGATGCGCGTGATCGGCAGCCCCGACCCGTACGGCAAGCAGATCGACGGCATGGGCGCCGCGACGTCGAGCACGAGCAAGACCGTGATCGTGGCGCGCAGCAGCCGGCCCGATCACGACGTCGACTATCTGTTCGGCCAGGTGTCGATCGATAAGGCGTTCGTCGACTGGAGCGGCAATTGCGGCAATCTGTCGGCGGCGGTCGGGCCGTTCGCGATCGGCGCGGGTCTCGTCGAGGCGAGCCGCTTGCCGCGCGACGGCCTCGCGACCGTGCGCATCTGGCAGGCCAACATCGGCAAGACGATCGTCGCGCACGTGCCGATGACCGATGGCGCGGTGCAGGAAACCGGCGACTTCGAACTCGACGGCGTGACGTTCCCGGCCGCCGAAGTGCAGCTCGAATTCATGGACCCGGCCGCCGAGGAAGACGGCGCGGGCGGCGCGATGTTCCCGACCGGCAAGCTCGTCGACGATCTCGACGTGCCCGGCGTCGGCACGCTGAAGGCGACGATGATCAACGCGGGCATTCCGACGATCTTCCTCAACGCCGAGGACATCGGCTACAAGGGCACCGAGTTGCAGGACGCGATCAACAGCGACGAAAAGGCGCTCGCGATGTTCGAGACGATTCGCGCGCACGGCGCGCTGCGCATGGGCCTCATCAGGCATCTCGACGAGATCGCGACGCGCCAGCACACGCCGAAGGTCGCGTTCGTCGCGAAGCCGGCCAGCTATGTGGCGTCGAGCGGCAAGCCGGTCGAGGTGGGCGACGTCGATCTGCTGGTGCGCGCGCTGTCGATGGGCAAGCTGCATCACGCGATGATGGGCACGGCGGCCGTCGCGATCGGCACGGCCGCGGCGATTTCGGGCACGCTTGTCAATCTGGCCGCGGGCGGCGGCGAGCGCGAGTCGGTGCGCTTCGGGCATCCGTCGGGCACGCTGCGCGTGGGCGCGCAGGCGAGCCTCGAAAACGGCGAGTGGGTCGTGACGAAGGCGCTGATGAGCCGCAGCGCGCGCGTGCTGATGGAAGGCTGGGTGAGGGTGCCGCAGCAGGGCTGAGGCATCGCGCGCAACCGATGTCCATCAACGTCAGCGGCACCGAGGGTTACGCGGAGCGCGCGCCGGCGCTGCGCGAGCAATGGCGCGCGATTTCGTTTGCCGGGCAGCACGGCGCGATCCTGCATTTCATGCCGGACGCGCCCGCGAAAATCGTCGATATCGGTTGCGGCATCGGCACCGATGCGGCCGCGCTCGCGGCGCTCGGGCATGCGGTGGTCGCCATCGAACCGGTCGATGAACTACGCGAGGCGGCGCGCGAGTTGCATCCATCGGCGCCGGTCGAATGGCTCGACGACAGCCTGCCCGATCTCGCCGTTCTGTTGGCGCGGCGCGAGACCTTCGATGCGGTGATGCTGACCGCCGTGTGGATGCACCTCGACGAAGAGCAGCGCCATCGCGCGATGCCTCGCATCGCGTCGTTGCTGCGCGCTGGCGGCGTGTCGATCATGTCGCTACGGCACGGGCCGGTGCCTGAGGGCCGCCGCATGTTCGACGTCACGCCGGAAGAAACGATTCGCCTCGCGAGCATGCAGGGCTTGCGGCTCGCGTGCGAGTTGCAGACCTCATCGGTACAGCAGGCCAATCGCGATCGCGGCGTGACGTGGACCCGGCTCGTGTTCGAGAAGTCGGTTCCGCCGGGCCGGCCGTAGTCCGTTCGCGCCGCTGCGCGGCAAAGCGAATCGGCCGCTCGTCTACAATGAGCAGCACGCTCGTGCGTGACCGGCCGATTGCGGCTGACGGCTTAAGGCTCACGGCACGCGCATCAGAATCGGGAGGCAGAGGAGACACGATGCAGGACAGGCTGGATGCGGCGGACCCCGGCAATCCCGAAGACGCGGCGCGTAGGGCCGCGCGCGCGAATCGCGCGGTTATCGTTATTGCGGTTGCGCAATTGCTCGGCACTTCGCTGTGGTTCAGCGCGAACGGCGCGATGCGCGATTTGCAGGTCGCGTGGCAACTGAGCGCATCGGGCATCGGCTGGCTTACGAATGCGGTGCAGGCCGGCTTTATCGTCGGCACGCTGCTGTCCGCTACGACCGGACTCGCCGATCGCGTGTCGGCCAGCAAGGTGTTCGCCGTCTGCGGCGTGCTCGGCGCGACGCTGAATGCGCTGTTCGCGCTGTGCAGCGGCGGGCTCGCCTCGGCGCTCGCGTTCCGCTTCGGCGTGGGCGTCGCGCTTGCGGGCATCTATCCGCTCGGCATGAAACTGCTCGTCACGTGGGCTCCGCAGCGCGCCGCGCAGACGCTCGCGCTGCTCGTCGCGATGCTGACGCTCGGCACGGCGTCGGTGCATGCGATTCGCGCGTTGTTGTCGACGGTGCCGTGGCAAACGGTGGTGCTGACATCGTCGGTGCTCGCGGTGCTCGGCGCACTGCTGGTCGTTTCGCTCGGCGAAGGGCCGCACGCGCGACGCTCGGGCAATCGCCGCTTCGGTTTGTCGGCGGGCATCGGGCAGGTGGTGCGAATCGGCGAGTTTCGCGCTGCCGCGCTCGGCTATTTCGGCCACATGTGGGAGCTGTACGCGTTCTGGACGCTCACGCCGCTGCTCGTGCAACGGGCCTTCGCAACGGGCGGTGTGCTAGCGCCCGCGAGTACCGTGGCATGGTGGTCGTTTCTGATTATCGCCATCGGCGCGCTTGGTTGCCTCGCGGGCGGCAGGCTCAGCAAATCGGTAGGCAGCGCGCGCACGGCTGCACTCGCGCTGACGATATCGGGCACGCTGTGCGCGATCTATCCGCTGACGAGTTCGCTCGGCACCGCCGCGCAGCTTGCGCTGCTGCTCGTGTGGGGCATCAGCGTGATCGCCGATTCGCCGCAGTTTTCAGCGCTGTCGGTCAAGGCCTGTCCCGCCGACAAGATCGGCGGCGCGCTGACGTTGCAGAACAGCTTCGGCTTCTTTCTGTCGGCCTGCTCGATCTTGTGGTCGACGAGCGTTTATCACGCGCTCGACGTACACGTGGCCTGGCTGTTGCTGCCGGGTCCGATTGTCGGTTTGATCGCGATGACGCCGCTGTTGCGCAAGCGGCCGCGCTGGTGATTTTTCACGCGTGATCGAAGGGGCCGAGTGGAATGCTCGTGCATTCCGCTCGACACACAATGGCAGTCGTTCATGCGGTATTGAGCGGTTCGACTTCAATTCGACTGAGATTCGACAGCGAAGCGCGCGCCTCGCCGTCGAATCTCACCGGCTTACTTGTCGCCGTGCTTGTCCTGCCAGCGTTTCATCAACGCGATTTCATCGTGCTGCGCCTTGATGATGTTGCGCGCGAGCCGCTTGATCTCCGGGTCCTTGCCGTATTTCAGTTCCGCTTGCGCCATCTCGATCGCGCCCTGATGATGCGGGATCATGTGCGCGACGAAGTCGCGGTCGGCGTCGCCTGTGTATTCGGGGGCGCTCATGTCGTGCATCATGCGCTCGTCGGCGGCCTTGAAGGCCTGCGTCGAATCGCCCGCGCCGGCGTGCTCCGAATCCTCCATCTCCATGCCGGGCATGCCCTGATGCTGCGCGTGAGCCGGCATGGCCGCCACCGCGAAGGCCAAACCGCTGAACAAACAGAGAGCGCGGAAAGCGCGAAGGTTTTTCATAGTGGTGTCCTGTTGATAGGGGGAAGCCTCGGTCACGCTGCTACTGCGATGAAAACGTTGAATCAGCTAATCAGCTTCGGTGCGAAGGATGAAAACCCGCCGCCTCGATTGCGTCGACGAACCGTTGCGCGGGCAACGCCGATGTGACTCTCGCGATTTTAACGGCCACGTCGATGTCGATTCTCGCCGTGGGATCGATGCGGTTCAGCGCATGCGCGACGGCTTTCGCACAGCCACCGCAGGCCATGTCGGGGATGACGAATTCCATTGACTCTCTCCGGTCAGCAATGATTTATGCATCGTGGACCTTCCCGCAGTGGCAAGGTCAAGCGCAATCTCATGCATCTGACATGCACCTGACATGAATGTGTGCATGGATGCCGACGCATAAAAACCGCTTGCGGTATTCTTTGACGAACTGCTCTCGCCAACGTGCCGATGCACGGATAAGGCCGGTATGCCCGATGCGGGCAACTGCTTCAGGTATTCAGGCACCTGGCATGCGCCGAGTGCTTGCAATGCTGCATGAAACGCCTGCGCAACTCACCAAGGAACGCAACATGAAAGCCGTCAGAATCGGTTCGCCCGCCACTGTCGATCATCTTCAGGTCGTCGATCTCGCCGATCCCGGTCAACCCGCCGCGGGACAGATTCGCGTGCGCATTCGCGCCAGCTCGCTGAATTTTCACGACTACGGCGTGGTGAGCGGCGTACTGCCCGCCGAAGCCGGGCGCATTCCGATGGCCGATGGCGCGGGCGTTGTCGAAGCGGTGGGCGAAGGCGTGCGCGAGTTCAAGCCAGGCGATCACGTCGTGTCGTGCTTCTTCCCGCTGTGGGAAAACGGGCCCGCACCGATTGCCGATTTTTCGACAACCCCGGGCGATGGTGTCGACGGTTATGCGCGCGAGGCCGTCGTGCTGCCGAGCCATTACTTCACGCATGCGCCCGCCGGCTACAGTCACGCCGAGGCCGCGACGCTGACCACAGCCGGTTTGACCGCATGGCGCGCGCTCGTCGTCGATGGTCAGTTGAAGGCGGGCAGCACGGTGCTCGTGCTCGGCACCGGCGGCGTGTCGATCTTCGGCTTGCAACTGGCGAAGGCGATGGGCGCCTCGGTGATCGCGACGTCGTCGTCGGACGGGAAGCTCGCGAAGCTGCGCGAACTCGGCGCCGACCATACGATCAACTATCGCGAGAATCCCGAGTGGGGCAAGCAGGTGCGTCAACTGACCGGCGGGCGCGGTGTCGATCACGTGATCGAAGTGGGCGGCCCCGGCACGTTGCCGCAATCGATCACGGCTTGCCGGATCGGCGGCCATATCGCGCTGATCGGCGTGCTGACCGGCCGCGAAGGTCCGGTGCCGACCGCGCATCTGATGGCACGGCAACAGCGTTTGCAAGGGCTGATCGTCGGCAGCCGCCACGATCAGATCGAGATGATTCGCGCGCTCGAAACGACGGGCATCAAGCCCGTGATCGATAGCACGTTCGAACTGGACAAGCTGGCCGATGCGTTCCGTCACGAAGCGTCGGGCGCGCACTTCGGCAAGATCTGCGTCGCGATCTGAGCGGTGCGCGGTGACGTGCCGCCTGGCGGTTCCGGTGCGGCTCGGGTCGCTTTTTTCAGGCAAGCGCTGTTCATGCAGCTTGTTCAGGCGGCCTGTTTGAAGTCGTCCGTTTCAAGCGGCCTTTTCAGATGGCCTTTTTCACGCAGCCCTGGAGAGATCGGCGAAGCCGATGCGCGTCGCCTCGCAGGCTTGCGTGAAGGCCTCGTCGTAGCTCGTGAAAAACACCGTGCGGGTTTGGCCGAGCGTTCTGAACAGCTCGGCCAACACGCCACGCGCCGATGCATCGAGGCCGCCGGCCGGTTCGTCGGCGATCAGCACGCGCGTGTCGCCCAGCATGGCCGCGCTCAGAAACACCTTCTTGCGGTTGCCGTAGGACATCTGTTCGAAACGCTTGTCGAGATGAGGCGCGAGACCGAAGCGCCCGGCGAGCGCAAGCACCTCGTCGTCGAGCACGGTCTTTCTCGTCGACGCGACCTGCGCCAGATACGCGCGGCCCGTCTGCGCCGGCCAGCTCATGCTGTCCTCGGGCACATAGGTGAGCACGGCCTGCGCGGCGGCTCGCGCGCCGCGCAGCGAATGGCCGCCGAGCCATACGTCGCCGCTATCGGCTTCGAGCGCGCCGGCAAGAATGCCGAGCAGCGTCGACTTGCCGCTGCCGGACTCGTCGTTCAACGCGAAGCATCCGGACGACGCGTCGTAATGCAGCCCCTCGAAGAGGACGCGTTCGCCGTAGCGCTTGCTGAGGTTGTCGAATCGAAGCATGGGTTGAGGGCGGGAATGACGGATGCGCGCCAGTGTAGCAGCGCGCGTCGAGTGAGCCATTCGCCTCGTGGCCCGCGCGTTGGGGCGATGGCAGTCCGGCGGAATGTTGTCAGTAGAGCGAGGTGGGGCAAGCGAGGTGAGGCTGGCGGCATGGGGCAAGCGAGGGCGGCCAGCGCATCGGCAAAGCCCGGGGCAGAGTGAGGGAATACCCGGAAAGCCGGAATTTTGCGTGTCGGCGGCCAATTTTGAGACACACGGTCAAGCCGTGCCGGAAACGTGCGTTATGGTCATACGATTAGATTGCAGATCGCTTTCAGTTGAGCGATCGATGCGACGACTATCGACGGCCAGCAAGAAAGGTACGGAGTAGCGACGATGAACGGTACGAGCAGGCCGCGAGCCGCGCAGCGTGGCGGGTGGCGTCCGGCCAATCTGGCGGACAGCGAATGACGGCATCTCGAGAACATGATCGGCTACGTGACGCGCGAAGGCGCCACGCCGCCGAAGTTCGATCAGGGCTATTGGGAGCAGCGCATTGGCGCACTCGAAGAAACGCATGAACTGATTGCGAGTCAGCGCAGCCGTATCGCGAGATTGCGCGGCAGGCTGACGGTGGAGTCGGGCTTGGAGGCTTGAGCCGCCTGCGTGAAGAGTGAGTCGAAGCGGCACAGAGAAGCGGCGCAGCGAAGCAAGGCGCCCAATCCGGATGCGGTAGGACGGAGTTAGACGCGAGGACCCAGGTAAGTAAAGCGGCGAGGAACCGCCGATGCGGGCCGGCATCGGCGAAAAAAGCAGGACCTGAGAGAAAGTGGCGATGATGCGAACGGGCCCGCAGAGGCCCGTCGCTCATCGACCCGTTGGCGTTTTGTCCGCGACAGTGAGGACCATCCTCATGTTATGACCGGCGCCGCAAAGCGCGGCGCTAATCGCAGCGCCCAGTGCTCCCTTCCCCAGTTTTCAGTTTCCGTACGGATCGAAATCGAAATACCGGCGTGCGATCTGCGCATAGGTGCCGTCCTTGAGCATCGCTGCGATCGCATCGTTCATCTGCGCCTGCAACGAGGTTTCATCCTTGCGCAGGCCCATTCCCGTGCC
Source organism: Paraburkholderia sp. Ac-20342 (assembly GCF_017104985.1). NCBI lineage: Bacteria > Pseudomonadati > Pseudomonadota > Betaproteobacteria > Burkholderiales > Burkholderiaceae > Paraburkholderia > Paraburkholderia sp. Ac-20342. The sequence goes on from NZ_JAAGPQ010000098.1 coordinate 10,351, forward strand.
GCGGTCGCCCATCGAGAGCGGACCGCCGACGAACGCGAAGCCGTTGCCCTGCGGCGTGCGCAGGAAGCCATAATCGGCTTCGACATAGCCGAGCAGCGCCGCGTCGAGGCGCCCGTTGAGCAGGTCGGCGAACACTTCTTCCTGGCTCTTGTAGGGGACGACGTTCGCGCCGGCCGGTGCCCAGTTCGCGAGCGCATAGCTTTCGAACTGCGTGCCCGACTGCACCCCGATCGACTTGCCGGCCAGCGACTGACCGGTGGTGCCGAACGTGGCGCCCTTGCGCGCGACGAGCCGCGACTTGAACTGGTACAGCTTGGATGTGAAGAGAATCTGTTGCTCGCGTTTTGCCGTGATCGCCATCGAAGACATGATCGCGTCGATCTTGCGCGCCTGCAGTGCCGGAATCATGCCGGAGAACTCCAGTTCGACCCACTGGCAATGCGCGTGAATGCGGCGGCAGATTTCGTTGCCGAGGTCCACGTCGAAGCCCTTGAGCGAGCCGTCGGGCGCCTTGGCGTCCATGGGCGGATAGGTCGGATCGATGCCGAGGCGCACGGTGTCGCCCTCGCGCGCGAAGGCGCTGCTGCTGAAAGCCAATGCGATGGAAAGCAGAATCGACGGTATTTTTTTCATATCGGATGGTCGGGAAAAATGGGGTGTCTCCGGTCCAGCCGATAGTAGGATGCCTTTATGCGGGGGAATAGCTCGTATTGGCCTATCGCGATCACTTTTACCGATCAGAGTGCCTGGCGGAAAAAAAGCTCGCGGCATGAGCGAGCCCGGGAGTGGCGACGAATCGCGTCATGCGTGCTTCAGGGCAGTTTCGCCATGAAGCGGTCGTAGAGCGAGGGCGGAAGTTTTATCGTGCCGAGATTGTCGTTCTCCGGGTATTGCAGCGATGACCGGGTCGTCCGATAGATCGACGTAGGTTCGCTCGGCAAGGAGTCGTGAGCCATTCCGGTCATAGACTCTGATCATTCTTTTTTCACCCGCATAACAACTGCGCACTACGTAGCTTTTATCAGGCGACCGTTCAACGGTGCAATCGATCGGCCGGATAAACGAGCGGGTTCGTATGTCCTGCCCATCACTCCAGAGACGGCCTGTTGCGCTCACGGCGACGACGCTGATGAGCGTGCGTCGTGTCGATACGCGGAGCATTTGCTTCGCACGCTGAATACGGTCGTTCTGGCCTGAAAAGATGAAGCACAAGGCGCGGAACGTTGAAATCACCACGATGATGGCGACGATGCAGACGGCAAGCAGAAAGAATGTGAAGAGGCCAAAAGACCCCGCATAGCGGCTCATTGCCCGCCGACCAACGCCTGCAAAACCCCCGATTTCCAGATCATCTGCGCGGCGGCGACCAGCACGAACAGCAGCACCAGCACACGAAACACCGCCGGCGGCAGGCGGTCGCGCAACGGCCGCACGAGCAGGATGCCCGCGATCACGGGCACGCTCGCGCACACCGAAATCGCCAGATCGCTCCAGCTTGCATGCGCGCCGCCGCTGAACGCGGCGACGAGCGTGATGATCGACACCACGAGGATGATCGCGATCTGCTTCGTGAACGCCTTGCCGGTCGCGCCCGTCGCGATCAGGTACATCGCGAGCAACGGCCCGGGCACCGACGCGATGCTCTCCATCAACGCCGCGCCAAAGCCGAGCGCGAGCCCAGCGGGCTTCGCCCATGCCGGTGACAACGTAAGCCGCGGCGCCGCGAGCAGCAGCACGGCCGCGATCATCAGCAAGGCGCCGGCCGCCGCTTGCGCGCGATGCGGCGCAAGCGAGATCAGCACCATCACGCCGACCAGATTGCCGATGACCGTGCCGATCAGCGGCGCGGCGATGCGCTTCATCGTCGGCAGCAGTTCGCCGCCTTCGAGCGCCTGCGGAATATTGCCGAGGATGATCGGCATCGACAGCAGCAGCACGGCCGCCTTGATCGGCAGGAAGTGGCTCAGGATCGGCATCGCGACGAGCGGCACGCCGATGCTGACCACGCCCTTGACCATGCCGCCGATCAACAGCGCGGCGACGATGCCGATGAGCGCATAGAGATCGAGCGTTTGCAGGCTTGAGCCCAGTATGCCGCTGGCGAGATCGAAATGAGGCATGGTGGCAATCCGTGAATGAGGCGCGCGAATCGGCAGAGCGATGTCGCGCGTGGTCTGCTGGTATCGTGCGGCCGCTTCGGTTGCGCGTCTCGCGCGGAGCGGGAAGCGGCCGGTGAGTGAGGGCGAATGATACCGTGCCTGAGGAGAGGACCGATAACGCCTGCCCACGGCACCATGCGCCGGTTTCTTCGGGAGCGCTTCATGGCTCGATTCCGATGGTTCGGCAAACCGGAACGGCGCGGCGGTCAGCGATCGACTTGCCTCGAACCCGCTTGTCGACCACGCATGCGCAGCGGGGCAACCGGCCATCGCTTCGTCCACCTGCTCTGCACGCTTTCGCACTTTCCATTACATTGCGGAAGCGGCGACGCGCTCGCGTCGTTTCTTCCACTCAGTTATCGGTGTCGGCCATCAACGAATCCATGCAGCCAATCGTCTCCGTCACGAATCTGTCGAAAACCTATGCCAGTGGTTTTCAGGCACTGAAGAACATCAATCTGGCGATCAACCGTGGTGAAATCTTCGCCTTGCTCGGACCGAACGGCGCGGGCAAGACCACGCTCATCAGCATCATTTGCGGCATCGTCAATGCGAGCGAGGGCCGCGTGACGGTCGACGGCCGCGACATCGGCGCCGACTATCGCGCGGCCCGCTCGCTGATCGGCCTCGTGCCGCAGGAGCTGACCACCGACTCGTTCGAAACCGTCTGGGCCACCGTCTCGTTCAGCCGCGGTCTGTTCGGCAAGCCGAAGAACCCGGCCTACATCGAGAAGGTGTTGCGCGACCTGTCGCTATGGGAGAAGCGCAACAACAAGATCATGACGCTCTCGGGCGGCATGAAGCGCCGCGTGCTGATTGCGAAAGCGTTGTCGCACGAACCGCGCGTGCTGTTTCTCGACGAGCCGACCGCCGGCGTCGACGTCGAACTGCGGCGCGACATGTGGAAGCTCGTGCGCTCGCTCACGGGCAGCGGCGTGACGATCATTCTCACCACGCACTACATCGACGAGGCCGAGGAGATGGCCGACCGCATCGGCGTCATCAACGCGGGCGAGATCATGCTCGTCGAAGAGAAGACCGAGTTGATGCGCAAGCTTGGCAAGAAGCAGTTGACGCTGCAACTGGAGAGCCCGCTCGACGCGGTGCCGGGCTCGCTCGCGGGTTACACGCTCGCGCTCGCGAAGGGCGGCAACGAGTTGATCTACACCTATGAAGGCGAGGGCGGGCGTACCGACATCATCGCGCTACTCAAATCGCTCGACGATTCGGGCATCCGCTTCAAGGACCTGCACACCACGCAGAGTTCGCTCGAAGACATTTTCGTCAATCTGCTGCGGGGGGATCAATGAACATCTACGCAATGCGCGCGATCTACAAGTTCGAAATGGCGCGCACGTGGCGCACGCTGATGCAAAGCATCATCGCGCCGGTCATTTCCACGTCGCTGTACTTCGTCGTGTTCGGCTCGGCGATCGGTTCGCGCATCAAGGAAGTGGACGGCATCAGTTATGGCGCGTTCATCGTGCCGGGGCTCATCATGCTGTCGTTGCTGTCGCAGAGCATCGCGAACGCGTCGTTCGGGATTTACTTTCCGCGCTTCACGGGCACGATCTACGAACTATTGTCGGCGCCGGTGTCGTATCTCGAGATTGTCGTGAGCTATGTTGGCGCGGCGGCCAGCAAGTCGATCCTGCTCGGCCTCATCATTCTCGCGACGGCGGGATTCTTCGTGCCGTTGCAGATCATGCATCCGTTCTGGATGGTGCTGTTTCTCGTGCTGACCGCGGTCACGTTCAGTCTGCTCGGCTTCATCATCGGCATCTGGGCGGACGGCTTCGAGAAGCTGCAACTGGTGCCGCTTCTGATCGTCACGCCGCTCACGTTTCTCGGCGGCAGCTTCTACTCGGTGAACATGCTGCCGCCGTTCTGGCGCGGCGTGACGCTGTTCAATCCGATCGTCTATCTGGTGAGCGGCTTTCGCTGGAGCTTCTTCGAGCTTGGCGACGTCGATGTGGGCCTGAGCCTCGGCATGACGCTGCTGTTTCTCGCGGTGTTTCTCGTGATCGTCGGCTGGATCTTCAGGACGGGTTACCGGCTCAAGAGCTGACGACGTCGATTTACCGGGTCGCTTCGCGATGCGACAACCTTCGCGGGGCGGCGCGTTGCCGTGTGGCCGCAACCGGTCGAACCGGACAGGTCTAACTGGCCTGACCAGTGCGTGGGCAACTGTATCTGTCGAAATCCCGTATCGAAAGGGAGAATGAAGTTCGCGTAATCTTGCTGAACGCGCTTCAGGGTTCCAGGCAGCACGCCGATCTGGCACATCGATTCAGCAGGCCGCCTCGACCGCGCCGTTCGCCGCTGTCTTGCAGACTTACCCTTCAACCCGCCCTACCGGATACCCCGCGATGACCCGACTCCGAATGACCGCCTGCGGCCACACCTTTATCGCCGAAACCCATCCCGATGCGCCGCAGACGGTGGCCGCGTTCCTGAAGCTGCTGCCGTATCGGCAGAAGCTCATTCACGTGCGCTGGAGCGGCGAGGGTTGCTGGGTGCCGCTCGGCGATTTCAGGCTCGAGAACGACGGCGTCGCGGTCGGCTTCGAGAATCACACGAGCCATCCGTCGGTCGGCGACATCCTGTTCTATCCGGGCGGCTATAGCGAAACCGAGATCATCCTCGCCTATGGTTCGTGCTGCTTCGCAAGCAAGCTGGGACAGCTTGCCGGCAATCACTTCCTGACGATCGTCGAGGGCAAGGAGAAGCTGCGCGAACTCGGCGTCAAGGTGCTGTGGGAAGGCGCGCAGGACGTGGTGTTCGAGAAGATCTGAGGGCTGACGGGCACGGCGCGATGGCGGCCTGCCGACGCTCGCCGGCAACTCATCGCCGCTCGCCGGGCCAATGAAAAGAGGCCGCATCGCGGCCTCATGACAAAGCACGACTCAAAGCACGACTCAAGGCACTGCGCGCATCCTACCGCGTGAACGGACGGGGTGCGCGCGACTTCACCTGAACAGCTTCATCGCCTGCGACAGCGTATTGATCACGCCCCACGCGAGCGGAATCATCACGTAGAGCCAGAACACGGCGAGCATCGCCTTGTTGGTCGGATGAGCGGTTTGAACGTTCGACATACGGGTCTCCTTACGCGCCCTTGGCGACTTGTGCATCGGTCATGTGGTGCTTTGCATCCACGCGCTTGACCAGCAGGTTGCAGATAAAGCCGATCACGAGCAGCACGGCCATGATGTGCACGGTCATCGTGTAGGCGTCCGCTTTCGCGACGCCGTTCGCGACTTCATAGGCGCGAATGTAGTTGACGAGCACCGGGCCCGCAACGCCCGCCGCGGCCCACGCCGTCAGCAAACGCCCATGAATGCCGCCGACGAACGCCGTGCCGAACATGTCGGCGAGATAGGCCGGCACTGTCGAAAAGCCGCCGCCGTACATCGACAGAATGATGCAGTACGTGAGCACGAACAGCGCGATCTGCCCGTTCGCGGCAAAGCTCGGCACGAGGTAATAGAGCACCGCGCCAAGCACGAAGAAAATCGCATAGGTGTTCTTGCGGCCGATCCAGTCCGACGCCGACGCCCACACGAAACGCCCGCCCATGTTGAACAGCGACAGCAGGCCGACGAAGCCGGCCGCGGCGGCCGCCGTCACCGAGTTCTTGAAGCTCTCCTGGATCATCACCGAGGCCTGGCCGAGAATGCCGATGCCGGCCGTCACGTTGAGGAACAGCACGAGCCAGATCAGATAGAACTGCGGTGTCTTCAATGCCTGGTCGATATGCACGTGATTGCGCGAGATCAGGCGGTTCTGCGTCGTTTCAGGCGGCGTCCAGCCGGCCGGTTTCCAGTCTGCCGGCGGCACGCGGATGGCGAGTGCGCCGATCGACATCGAGATGAAATAGACGATGCCGAGCACGATGAACGTCTCGGCCACGCCGACGCTCGTCGCGCTGTGGAAGTGGTTCATCAGCGCGACCGAGAGCGGCGCGGCGATCATCGCGCCGCCGCCGAAGCCCATGATCGCCATGCCGGTCGCCATGCCGCGGCGGTCCGGAAACCAGCGGATCAGCGTCGACACCGGCGATACGTAGCCGAGGCCGAGCCCGATGCCGCCGATCACGCCATAGCCGAGATAGAGCAGCACGATCTGATGCAGATACACGCCGAGCGCGGAGACGAGAAAGCCGCCGCCGAAGCAGCAGGCGGCCGTGAACATCGTGCGGCGCGGACCGACGTGTTCGAGCCATTTGCCGGCGAATGCCGCCGACAAACCGAGGAACACGATCGCGAGCGAAAAGATCCAGCCGAGCGCGGTCAGCGACCAGTCATCGGGGGCGGACTGCGTGATGCCGATCACTTTCGTGAGCGGGCCGTTGAACACCGAGAACGCATACGCCTGGCCGATGCACAGATGCACGGCGAGCGCGGCGGGCGGCACCATCCAGCGTGAAAAACCGGGTTGGGCGACGGTGGCCTGTTTGGAAAAGAACGGGGCGGAATTTTGCTGGCCGTCAGGCTCGCTGATGCTGCTCATAGTCAGTCTCCTATGGACTGGGGGCGGGGCTGGCGCGCGGGGTCGAGGCTTGCGCGATGACCCGCTCCCATCAACGTAGTTGTGTGTGAGATTCTTCTGTTATCGGCGCTTCATACATTTTCTTCAAGCGGCGGAGTATAGCGTGCACAGGTCATCGCGCCGTTCCTATATGTATTTTTATTTCATATAGCCTGGGCCCGCCGCTCCGGGATTCCCGCCTTGCACGACAATAGGACGTGTGTCGCGGCTTCGCAATATGAGATGCGATGGCATAAGGTGTCATCCTGGTGAAAAGCGGCTGTCAGGTACGCTTTTGCGCAAATCGTGGGAAAACCGGTGCGGTTTGACGTGGATGGGCGTGCAATGAGGGATGTTTGCCGTGGCGGTTTTACCGGGCCGAGGCGGGCGGGACATGCAAAAAATGCGTACGCAAAAACGAATGGGCCGGTGTGGTATGTGTGCCGGATCGGCCCATCGCGACGAATACCGGGATCGGACAGTCGGGCGCCAGATACGCCGAGACCGGATGCCGCGAGCTACCCACGAAGCCGACTCGTCGGTCAATATCTGCCGCTATACGGATGTGTGTTTTTCATTCGGCTGACCAACCGGAAAGATAACGAATCGAATCGCCGAACGTTCCGCCGTTCATGATTCGGAAATATAAAGGTCAACGAGCATGAGCAGTCGTCCTGACTTCAGTCCCTCACCCACGCCGAACCAGCAGAAAACTCACCCCGATCGCCGCCAGAAATCCACCGCAGCAGCGATTGAACCAGCGGCGGACTTTTGCGCGCCCGAGCCATTTGCCGAGATACATGCCGGCCCACGAGTACAGCGCGATCGCGACCCATTCGAGCACGAGAAAACTCGCGCCGAGCACGGCAAACTGCGGGAGTATCGGCTGCGAGACGTCGACGAATTGCGGCAGAAACGCGGTGAAAACCAGAATCGCTTTCGGGTTGCCGGCGGCCACGAGAAATTCCTGGCGCGCGAGGCGAATGAGCGCCGCGTCCTGAGGTTGCGACGTATCGATAGCGGGTGCGTCGCTGCGCCACAATTGAATGGCAAGCCAGATCAGATAGGCCGCGCCTGCCAGTTTGATCGCGAGAAAGATCCATTCGGAGGCGTGCAGCACGACCGCGAGACCGGTGGCGGCCAGCACCAGCATCATCGCGAAAGCGAGCAGGCGACCGGTGCCGCTGGCGAACGCTTTCACGAAACCATGGCGCGCGGCCACGTTGATGGATAGCAGGTTATTGGGTCCGGGCGCGAGGTTGATGGCGAAACAGGCGGGCAGGAAGAACAGCCAGGCGGTGAGGGACATGACGGCTCGCACTCCGAACGTGAGGTGACGGTGCAGCGCGCGGCGGCGGATCGCGCGGCGCTCGCAGAGGCATGGTAGCGACGCCGCCGCGCACTTTCGTGGGCCGTCCGCTCAGTTCACCGCCTTGATAAAGCCCGGATCGCCGATCAAGGTATCGATGCTCAGTTGCACCGTGTCTTCGATCGCGATCGTATTGCTCGTGAACTTCGGCGCCTTTCGCTTGACGGTGCAGGCGGTCGTGAACATGACCCTCTGCGTGGCCGTATCGATGACCACGTAGCGTATCTTCAGCGTCCACAATGCCGGCGAACGCGTGTCGTCCACCGTAAACGTTTCAATGCTGCCGCTGAGTACGCGGCGCCTGTCGTCGATGCGAAAACCGGCGCTACGCAGACTGTAGGCGATGCGCTTGCGCACGACTTCGTTGATATCGTCCTTGAGCACGATGCCGGTCATCGCCGTATTTTCGATGCGATTCGGCGAAATATGGTCGGCGCGGGCGGGCAGGTAGGCGAAGTCGTCGGCGGGCGCCACGCTGAGCGACCCTGTGCCATGGGCTTTGGCGTGCGTGGCACTGCTGTTGAGACCGAACCACGACCACGAGCAGGCGGACAGCATCAGCGGCAGCATCATGACGCCGCAACCCCTGAGCACGACGGCTCCTAGCGGCGAATGCGCGCGAGCCATGCGGGAGACGGATGCGAGCGAAGCGAGGGAAGTTGCCCGTTTAAATGAAGTCATCGCGCTGGAGAACAATCAGCAGGGTAGCAATGGGCCGGACTGCCGGCCCGCGTACCGGTCCCGTGGCTGATTCGCCTGGCGGGCCGGCCGTATCGAGCCGACCGCATCGAGTCGACAAACGCGCTCATCATACCTGGCCGTGTTTGCAATGGATACCGGGGAATATGCGCGGATGGCGCTTGCGCGCGGCGTGAGCGAACATCGCCAGTCGTGACGCCTGCGGGCAGCGTGAAACCGCTTGCCGCGCTTCCTCGCCTTTTCAACGGTGGAAGCGCTGAACCGGCAGCGCTGTTAGAAGAAACCCGCCTTGCCCTGCGTCATATCGATCAGCGTTCGCTTCGCCTCGTCGAGCGCATTCGCGGGCACGCGCATCGTCATTTTCACGAGCATGCCGTATGCGCTTTCCACGAGCGCGTAGCCCTCGGCGTCCATCCATCTGCGTACCTTCGCTTCATCGGCATAAGTCATTTCGACGCTCAACGTTACCTGAGCAATCCGCTCGACGCGCGGCGCGTCGAGCAGGGCCGATGCGATTGCGTCGGTGTACGCGCGAACGAGGCCGCCCGCGCCGAGTTTCACGCCGCCGTAATAGCGCACCACGGCGGCCAGCACGCCGTCGAGATCGTGATGCCGCAACACTTCGAGAATCGGCCGGCCCGCGGTGCCGGACGGCTCGCCGTCGTCGGACATGCCCGATTGGCCGCCCGCCAGCAGCGCCCAGCAGACATGCGTCGCGGCCGGATGCTGTTCGCGCAGACGCTGCAATTCGGCCATCGCGGCGTCGCGATCGGCGACCGGTATCGCGTGGGCGATAAAGCGGCTCTTGCGAATCTCGAGTTCCGCGCTCAGCGGCGCGGGCAGGGTATAGGTGGGCAAGGCAAAGACTTCGGTGGATGAAAAGAGGCGGCCGCGCGCGGGGCCGTGCCCGCCATGGTAACGGATCGCCCATGCATCGGGCGCGTGGGGAGCGCGGGGCAGGCGAGGCAGGCGAGGCAGGCGAGGCAGGCGGGGCAAGTGAGGCAGGTGAGGCAGGTGAGGCAGGTGAGGCAGGCGAAGCAAGCGATGCAGGCGAGGCACGTGGGCAGGCACGATGCGCGGGCGAGCGCTTCGTCTACAATGGCCCGTTAAACGCGCATCCATTGACCCGCTTCAGCGCGCGCAAGGAGACCACATGCTTGATCTATCCACGTTGGGGACTTTCGTTGCCGTCGTGCTCGGGCTCTTTCTGATTCCCGGCCCGGCCGTGCTGCTGGTTTTGACGCGCACCCTGCACGGCGGACGCAAGGCCGGCATTCTCACCGGCCTCGGTATCGCAACGGGCGATTTCGTGCATACGCTCGGCGCGGCAGTGGGTCTTTCCGCGCTGCTGATGACATCCGCTCTCGCGTTCAACGCGGTGAAATTCGTCGGCGCCGCGTATCTCGTCTATCTGGGCATTCGCGCATTGCGCGAGAAGCAGGCGAGTCCGCATAGGCCGGCCGTCGTACCGGTATCGGGCTCGAAAGCGTTTTTTCAGGCGATTCCCGCCGAGGTGCTGAATCCGAAAACGGCGCTGTTTTTCCTCGCCTTCCTGCCGCAATTCGTACGGCCCGAACACGGCTCGACGTTTCTGCAGTTCGTGACGCTCGGGCTGATTTTCGTCGGCATGAGCGCGCTCTATACGACGTCGATCGTGCTGACCATGCGGCCGCTCGGCAAGCTCGTCAAGCGCCTGACCTGGCTGACCCGCTGGCAGAACAAGCTGATCGGCGTGCTGTTCATTTCGCTCGGGCTGCGCGTGGCCGTGCAGACGCGCTGAGGCGAGCCGGTCGTTTTTCTTCGGTCGCTTCCTGGACGCGTCCTGGACGTTTCGCGGTCGCTGCGAGGCTGCTTCGAGGGCGTTTCGCGATCGAGACTGGGCCACGTTTCACGCTAGACATTGCGGCGCTGTCTGCGCAAACGGCCCTCGCGCGCGTACTCCATCTGGTTTTGCGTGCTAAGCGCGCGCCGTTCCTGCTCGGTGCGGCTTTTTTGCCGCGTATCGTCGATGTCGCCGACGCGCAGCACTTCCTGCGCGATCCGGATGCGCAGCGCCATCAGCGGCTGGCCGTGCTCGACGAGCGAGCGGTCGGCGGCTCGTGCCTGCTGAACGCCGTTGTCGATCAGGCTGCGCAGTTCCAGCAGCGCGAGCCTGTGCCGCTGAATCTCGAGGATAAGCCGTTGAACGGCCTGCTCGTCACGTGTGCGCCACCAGCTGCGCAGTTCGACGAGCGTGGGTGGCTCGAAGGGAGGAAGACGCATTGTTCAGACGTAAAATACTGTATATGCGTACAGTATAATCTGTCCCGCGGATGGGGATGCGCCGTAAAGATAGGGATTGTTGAAGCCGCGTAAGCGGACTGCCGTGAGCTCAGTGAGCTTAGGACAACGCGAGCAGAATCAGCGACGAAACGACGATGATGAACAGACAGGTTGCGGTGAGCATGTCGTACGGATAATTCATGGCGTGGCCGTCTCGTGTGAAGCGCAAAAAGCCATCATAGGCAGAAGCGCTGCATGCAACTGTTAAGCTTTGCAAGGCAGCGATGCCGCGATACGCGCGAGTTGCATCGCTCATGATTCGGGAGACAGTCATGAATGAGGTTGCGTCTTCACCGGTTGCCGCGTCGGCGTCGTCTGTCACGGCGCCGCGCGCCATCGAGTTCTGGTTCGACTTCGGCAGCAACTACAGCTATCTGAGCATGATGCGCATCGAGGCGCTGGCGGCCGCGCGCGGCGTGCGGGTTCTATGGCGCCCGTTCCTGCTCGGCCCCGTGTTTCGCAGGCTCGGCTACGACAACTCGCCGTTCGTGCTGCAGAAGGAAAAAGGCGCGTACGTGTGGAAGGACATGGAGCGGCAATGCCGCAAATACGGCATCGCGCTCACGCGTCCGGGCACGTTTCCGCGCGCCGCGCTACTGGCCATGCGCGTGGCGCTGCTCGGTGCGAACGAGCCGTGGATCGCCGCGTACTGCCGCAAGATCATGCAGCTGAATTTCGCCGACGACCGCGACATCGGTTCGCCCGACGTCGTGAGCGAAGCCCTCGATGCGCTCGGCTTGCCGGCGCAGCAACTGATCGCCGATGCGCAAAGCGACGCCAACAAGCTGCGCCTGCGCGAGCAGACCGATGAGGCGATCGCGAGAGGCATTTTCGGTGCGCCGATGTTTTTTGTCGGCGCGGAAATGTTCTGGGGTAACGACCGGCTGGACGATGCGTTGGACTACTGCGTGTCGATGCCGGCGAGTGGTGAGCGGAACTGACGGGGTGAATGCGCGAGTTGATGTGCGAGTCAAGGCCGGGATCAAGGCTGGAATCAAGGCCGCAGCCAACGCGGTAACGCGCTGCGTGTCGTGAAGGCGGAGATCAATCGCCGTGCTGGCAGAAGCGCCGGCCCGGCACGTGGGATACCACGGCCTGTGCGATTTCGAGCGGAGTACTTTCGGCGGGAACGACGCGGCGGCTGGCTTCGGGCGTGTGCTTCATCGTCCATTCGACGAGCCGGTAGGAGCGGCCCCACGGCGGTTGCAGCGGATCGGAGACCTTGCAGGAGTGGATCTGGCGAGTCCATTCGTGATCGGGCATGGCGCGCAGGTGTTCGAAAACCATCTCTTCAACCATGAGTGCCTCCTTTTTCTTCGCGGCCATCGGCTCGTTCGCCTCGCGTCTTTGATACCCGTTGAGAGAAAAAGCGCCGCCGATGTTCTGGCGGCTCAACAGGGGATGGTTTGCGTGATAGTTGCAGGGAAGAATTAAGCGAGACTTAAAAGATGCGCCACTGCCGCGCAGATGTGCGGGCGCGTGTGTGGTCTCGCGAAGGTGAGCACGACCCTTGCCGCGTTGACCTGTCCGCCGACGCTCCCACCGACGCTCAGAGCGATTGCGCCGCATCGGGCGGCACGCCGAGCAGTTGCAGCGCGCCGCCCGTCACGCCGCTGAACACTGGCCCCGCCACCGTGCCGCCATAGAACGCCTTGCCGGCCGGATCGTCGATCATCACGGCGACGATCAGGCGCGGGTCGCTCATCGGCGCCATGCCGACGAAGAGCGCGCGATAGCGGTTTTTCGCGTAGCCCGCGCCGATCTGTTTGCGCGCGGTGCCGGTCTTGCCGCCGACGCGGTAGCCGTCCACCGTCGCCGCGCGGCCCGTGCCGCCCGCGCCGGTCGCCATTTCGAGCATGTTGCGGATCGCGCGCGCGGTCGCCGGCGTCGTCACGGGCACGCCGCGTTCGGCGGCCAGCAGCGCATCGTCGGCGTTTGCGTTCATGGCCGCGTTCATGTTCACGCCGGCCGCGCTGTCCGCGCCATCGGGATCGCGCAACAGGCTCACGCGCTGCATCGTGCCGTCGCCCGCATACGCGGTGTAGACCTGCGCGATCTGCAGCAGCGATACCGACAACCCGTAGCCGTACGCCATCGTCGCCTGTTCGATCGGACGCCAGCGCTTGTACGGACGCACCTTGCCGGCGGCCACGCCCGGAAAGGTCAGCTCGGGCTTCGCGCCGAGCCCGTATTGCCGGTACTTGGTCCAGATGGTTTCGGCCGGCAGGTTCAGCGCGAGCTTCGCGAGCGCGATGTTGCTCGACTTCTGCACCGCCTCGGCGACCGTCATCGCGCCGTGATTCGACGTGTCGTGGATCACGGCCGGGCCGATCCGGTACCAGCCCGGCGCCGTGTCGATGACGCTGTGCGGCCGCACCTTGCCCTCGTCGATCGACAGCGCGACGACGAGCGGCTTGATCGTCGAGCCGGGCTCGAACGTATCGATCACCGCGCGATTGCGCAGTTGCCGGCCGGAGAGGCGCGCGCGGTTGTTCGGATCGAAGCTCGGATAGTTGGCGAGCGCGAGAATCTCGCCGTTGCGCGCATCGAGCACGACCACGCTGCCCGCTTCGGCCTTGTGCTGCGCGATCGCGGCCTTCAGTTGCGCGTACGCGAGTTGCTGGATGCGCCGGTCGATCGTCAGGTGGATCGTGTCGCCGTTGCGCGCGGGCACGAGCGGCCGGGTCTCCGACACGACGCGGCCGAGCCGGTCGCGGATCACCTCGCGCTGGCCCGGCACGCCGAGTAGCCGTTCGTTGGCGGCGAGCTCGACGCCCTCCTGGCCGTTGTCCTCGATGTCGGTGAAGCCGACCACGTGCGCGGCCGATTCGCCTTCGGGATAGAAGCGTTTCGAATCGGCGATCTGCGTGATGCCGGCGAGCCCGAGCCGCGACAGATGCGCGGCGGTGTCGGCATCGACCTGGCGCTTGAGCAGCACGAAGCTGTGCTCGCCGCCGACGCGTCTGCGCAACTCCGCGAGCGGCAGGTCGAGCAGCTTCGCGAGCGGCGCGAGCGCGCCCTCTTCGAGCAGCTTCGGCGAGGCCCAGATTTCGTAGGTTGCGAGGCTGACCGCGAGCATCGAGCCGTGGCGATCGACGATCCGTCCGCGCGTCGCATCGAGCTCGAGCACGCGCTGATAGCGCTTTTGCCCCTCGCCGGCGTAGAAGTCCTGGTTCACGATCTGCACCCAGAACGCGCGGCCCGCGAGCGCCGCGAACGCGCCGAACACGAGCAGCACGACGAATGTCGAGCGCCACGCGGGCAGGCGCGCGGCGAGCAGCGGGTTCTTCGCGACGGGCGCGTAGGGATCGAGCGACGGCGGTTTCTTCTTGTGGATCATGGGCGCGAATAACGGGACTCTCGATTGAACGAGGCCGCCGGTACGCCAGGACGCAATGGCGGTGTGGCCGGCGGCGCGAGGCGACGGTCATTGCCGGTTGCGCGATTGCAAGGCGCTGCGGGCGCATGGCGAGGACCGTCGCTGTTGCATGATTGTAAAGAAAACGTAATTTAATCGCGAGGCTTATGCAAGAATGGCTGAGCGAGCGGTCGAGGCGCAAAGAGGTGGGGGCAGTTCCGGCCAGATAAAAAAACGCGCGGACTTGCAAAATCGGCGCGGCTGGCTCGTTCGATTGATGCGTCAACTCCGACGCGGCGTGTTGAAGAGGCGCTCCCGGCCTGTGGAGCGCCTTCTTTTTGCCTGCTCGCCGGCTTGTCGCTCGCATTTAGGAGTCGTCCGATTGCACGTTATCGGCCCGTGCGTCTACGGTGAACGCTTTCACCAACGGGAAGGAGCGCTTGAGAAATGACCAGCACGCGGACGCCTATACGCTGCAACGCCATGAATGAAAGCAATCGCCATCTCCGCATCTATCCTTCTCACTGCTCCCGCCTTTGCCATGCTGGGCTCACCTGCGCAGTGCGTTAGCTGGCCCAGGAGCATCGCCGAAGTGAAGCTGCGGAATGCAGGCATCATCGATCCCACAAAGCTCGACGCGTCGAAAACGCAAGCGGTGCGCATCGCATCGCAGAAAGTCGGCCAGGACCTTTATCGCGATGTGTACGACATGACGTTCCATGACAAGTCGGGGCGCGTGATCGAGGTCATCACGTCAAGCGAAGCATCGTCTGCCGAATGTTCCATGGGTAGCGTGGATGTCTACGTTGTCTCGCGGAAGTTAGCCGACAACTAGCCCGCTCGTGCACCGATGGCATAGGGTGGCCCGCTGCACGAGCAGCATCACGCCCGGCGCGAGCGCGCCGGGCGTCACTGTGATCGGGAGCCGGTGCAGCGGGGCTTGGACCACGAGCGTCTATTGGATTGCTGTTTATGCACCGCTCGCTGTGTTGACGGCGCAATTCGGTTTGATTACCAGCAGGAAAATCTGCCGTTTTGCGTGCCAATTCGCTGGCTTGTGTGTCTGTTTATAAACGGTTTAGCCGATGATTGTGGTGGCGATTCTGGTGCTGTTATTGGTGTGTTATTTGATATGTATTTAAAAATAATATTTGCGAATTTTAATTAGTCGAGCCTGAACAATCCTCGAAGCCTTATGGTGCAAGGCTTTGCGCTCTGAATGGGGTTGAGGGAATTGCAGGAAGCAGGCATATTAACGCGTAATTCCTGCATTTTTTGACGAGGTGCGGAT